>JAFMRP010000986.1 GCA_017354095.1 Ktedonobacteraceae bacterium | reverse complement strand
GGATGCTTCTGACTTTTACTTCGATTCGGTGAGCCAGATTCAGATGGATCACTGGTCAGTTGGCCGAACCGTGCTACTGGGCGACGCCGCCTATTGCGCTTCCCCCGCGTCCGGTCAAGGGACGAGTCTGGCTCTGGTAGGTGCCTATATCCTGGCTGGGGAACTGGCCGCGGCTTCGGGTGACTACTCAACCGCGTTCGCACGCTATGAGCACGCGATGCGTGGATACGTCGCGGCAAATCAGAAGCTTGCAGGGTCCGTCAAAGATTTTGTGCCGCAGACACAGATGCAGATCTGGCTCCGCACCCAGGCACTGCGGGTGCTGCCATACCTGCCGTGGAAGAGCCTCATTGCTGGCAAACTAATGCGGGACACGCAACAGGCTGCCAACGCCATCACGCTCAAAGACTACGAGGCTGATCGGCTGATTTCGTGTTAGCGTGGCTCGCGCACAGAGATTAACCACCCATCCCAACAAAAACAGCCTGGCGGATTGCTACAATCCCGCCAGGCTGCCGTTTATGCCATATCCCCTATTCACCACGCTCCCGGGCAATCCCGGCAATGCGCGCCTGGTCTCGCGGATCAAGCAGGTCCCGCACCGCGTCGCCAAAGAGATTAAGGCTGAGCACAACAAGAATAATCGCCAGCGCCGGCCCCATCATCATCCAGGGATCAATACGCAAATACGGCTGGGCATCATTGATCATCGTTCCCCACTCAGGCGTCGGCGGCTGAGCACCAAGTCCCAGGAAACTCAATACCGACTCGTCCAGAATGGCATATGAGATGGAGATGGTCGCCTGAACCAGCAGCGGGCTAAAAATGTTGGGCAGAATATGACGAAAAATGATCTTCCAGGTCCGCGTACCATTCACCTGCGCCGCCGTCACATAATCCTGCTCGGCAACCTGCAGCGTCTGCCCACGCGCCAGGCGCGTATACAACGGAATACGCACAATGGCCAGGGCTATCACGACGTTGTTGATGCTGGGACCCAGCGCGGCAATGATCGCCAGCGCCAGAATCAACCCCGGAAAAGCCAGCAGCGTATCCACAATCATACTGATTATCTGATCCACCCAGCCCTTCGCATAGGCCGCAATCATCCCCAGAAATGTGCCCAATAATCCACCGATCACAATCGAGACCAGGCCCACCGATAGCGATATGCGCGTCCCATAGATGACCCGGCTCAACTGGTCCCGCCCCAGCGCATCGGTCCCCAACGGATGCGCCAGGCTCGGCGCCTGAGAACCAATAATGGGATTCGGCGTATCAGGGGAGTAAGGGCTGATAACAGGCGCCAGGAGCGCCGCCAGCGCAAACACCAGCAAGATACCCCCCAGCCACAAACGAGGGTCACGCTTGAGCGCGCTGCGGAACTTGTTGAGCCATTCTTGTTGCACTGGTAATGCCCGCTCCTCCAGCGCTTCTTCGCTAAAACTAGTTGGTGTTGCCATATCAACACTTCTCCCCTGTTACTTCTCAAACCGTATACGTGGATCTAACAGAACATAACCAACATCTACCAGCAGGTTCGCGAGCATATAGGAAAACGCGGAGAGCAGCACTACCCCCTGGACCACAGGATAATCCTTGGAAAATATGCTCGTGACGGCCAGCTGCCCCACACCCGGCCAGAGAAACAATACCTCAATCACAAAGGCTCCGGCCAGAATAGAGCCCACCTGCAAACCCACCAGCGTCATCACAGGAATAATAGCGTTCCGCAGCGCGTGCACATACGAGACGCGATTCTCCGATAAGCCCTTGGCCCGCGCTGTGCGAATATAGTCCTGGCCCAGCGCCTCGATCACACTGGCACGTATCTGCCTCATATTCACTGCGACCGCCCCACTACCAAGCGTCACCATCGGCAATATCAGGTCGCGCAAATTCGCCAGCGGATCATCGGTCAGCGGCACAAAACCACCCGGCGGGAATATGCGAATAAAAACGGCAAAAAATAAAATTAAGACCAGTCCCAGCACAAAAATCGGAATGGCCGTCCCCAGCAAACTCGTGATATTGACCAGCCAGTCCAGCAGCGAGTTGCGGTGCATCGCGGAATAGATACCCAGCGGAATGGCCAGTACCAGCGAGTAGATCAGTGCGCAGATCCCCAGCTCTATCGTCACCGGCAAACGCTGCACTATCGCCTGCAATACCGGCTGCTGCAGCAGAATCGACTGCCCCAGGTCACCATGCAGCGCCGCCACCAGCCAGATCACAAACTGCTGCGGCAATGGCTTATCCAACCCCAGCTGCGCGTGCAGCGCCGCCACCGTCTCCGGCGTCGCCTCCTCCCCCAACAGGACACGCGCGGGATCGCCCGGCACAAGATGGATAATCATAAAGGTCGCAAAGCTCACCAGCAACGCGACCGGGATCAGAAATATCAGTCGACGCGCGATATAGCGAAGCACTCATCTCCTCCTTCCGTAAATATGGCTGGCGGGCGGCCAGAGACCTCTGACCGCCCGGTACCCCATGATTCGGTACGCTATGTCGCGCTATAGGTCACACTTGAAAAGTCCATGATACCCGTCGGCGACAGCACAAAATTCTTGATCTTGGTTGTCGATGACTGGATCACGACACCATGATAGATGAATACATACGGGGCGTCCTGTACAAACTGCGTGGCCGCCTGCTGGTAATCAGTGGTGCGCTTTGCCTGGTCATCGGTCGTTCGCGCATCATCAAGCAGTTGATCTACCTGGGTATTGGAATACTGCATATTGTTGTTACCACCCCCCGTATGGAACCAGCTGTAGATGTTCCCATCCGGGTCAGGTCGCCCGCTCCAGCCCTGCACCGCAGCCTGGAAGTCGTGATTCTGGGTGTCAACGAGCTGCGTGGGGAAAGTCTCCTGCTTGATATTGACCGTGATACCTACCGCCTTCAGT
>JAFMRP010000985.1 GCA_017354095.1 Ktedonobacteraceae bacterium | reverse complement strand
CTGGCGCACACAATTAAAAAGACACGCCCTGTCAGTAATGGGGGTGCATTGGTTCGATGGCTTCCGCTGGATACTGAACGATGAAGCGACCTCCCTTATCTGCGATACTCGCTCATCCGCGGCCATTCAGTGCGTGGGAGAAACCGAAGCCTCCGTTACCATCAATTTCCAGCGCGGCACGCTGGTATCCTACACAGAAAGCTTTTCAGCCCCCAGAGGCCGCACCGAAACGCTGATCCTTGGCGAAACCGGCGAAATCATCCTCACCTACGATAGCATGACCCTGTTCAACCGCGATCACCGTTCAACGCCGCTCAAACAGTGGGAGAACCCCGGACGCGGTACCCACAAACCAGAGGCATCCTTTACCGGCCTGAACCTCTTGCTGGAAGCCATCGAGCACAACACCGAACCAACCAACAGCGGCAAGGACAATCTGAAAACCATCGCTTTGCTGGACGGCGCCTATCGCTCTGCAGAAACCAGGCGCGCAATTGAGTTCCATGAAGGGATACCAGCATGAAGATCGCATTTTCCCAGCCCACATCCACCGCCACGGAGCAGCAGACACTCTTCACCCGCTACCGCTCCTTCGGCTATAGCGGCCTGCAACTCAAAGCCGGCCAGTATAGCGCGTACGTGGATCAGCCAGCACGCTTCATCGAGCAATGGGGTACTGATACGCCCCATCTCGCTTCCGGACTGATTACCGCGGGCCTCCTGGACACAACAGGGATCGCTTCACTGCGCGCCCTGTTTCGCTTTGCGCAAGCGGTCGGCTCCGAGCGCGTCATTTTTTGCCATAGCCAGCCCCGGCAAAGCCTGTCACAGGCAGATATCAAAAACTATGCCCGGATTCTTTCAGATCTGGGCAAGGAGGCACAACAGCACGGCATAAGCCTGTCGCTACACCATCACTATAACCAGCCGGTCATGCACCGCCAGGACTTCGCAGTATTCTTCGAGGCTGCCAGCGATCAATCTGTCAAACTCACGATCGATACCGCGCACCTGGTCAAATCCGGCATCCACGATATCGCGGGAGTGATCCGCGACTACCGGCAGTTCATCGACAACATCCACATCAAAGATATCGCGGACGGCGCTTTCAAACTCCTCGGGCAGGGCACTATCGACTTCCTGCCAGTATTCTCGACGCTCCACGACATCGCCTACGACGGCTGGATCTGCGCCGACGAAGAAAGCGGCAGCGACTGCCTCGAAGCCTTGCAGCTCTGCGCCCATTTCCTTACCCAATCCCTACACACGGCGTCGGATCTGTAGGGGCAAGGGGTAGATGGGTTAATGGAGTAGGGCCCTTGAGGTTGCCCATCGTGCCCTCTGCCTCCCTTCCCAGATATTACGCCTGCTTTACCCACGCACGTTTGCTGTTGATCGCGTACACTACCAGAGCAGCAACCAGCATGATAACGCCAACACCACACACCCCATTCCAACCAGCAAGGCTCCAACCCCATGTGCCCAGGAAAGAGCCAAGCGAACCACCGATGAAGATAGCCATCATGTAGACGGTGTTCAAACGATTGCGCGCCGCGGGATTAAGACTATAGATACGCGTCTGATTCGACACATGGGCAGCTTGAGTACCCAGATCCAGCAGAATCACGCCAGGAATCAGGCCCCAGAGCCAGTACCCCGTCAACCACATACAGAGAAACGAGCACAGTTCGATCAACAGCGCTATGCCTGTAGCATAACGGACATTAAAACGATCGGCAAACCTGCCAACACCTGAGGCAGCCAGCGCACCCGCGACACCCACCAGGCCAAACAGTCCAGCAACTTCGCTGCCATAATGATACGGTGGCGTTTGCAAGAAAAACGTCAGTGTGACCCAGAAAGCGCTAAATGCACCAAGGACCAATGCACCAAAGATACCCGCCTCACGCAGTACCGGCTCAGTGCGAATCAGGCTCCCAAGCGAGCGTAACAGTTGCCCATAACCCATCGTTGAACGCTGCCGATCCTCCGGCAAAAGGAAACGCAGGACAAGAGCCAGCACAATCATGATTCCGGCAGCACCCCAATACACCGCCTGCCAGCCCAGGTATGCCCCGATTATGCCGCTGACCGTACGCGCCAGCAGAATACCAATCAGCAAGCCACTCATCACCGTCCCGACGACCCGCCCACGCTCAAAAGGCGCAGCCAGGCTGGCAGCAAGAGGCACAATGATCTGCGGGACGACCGTGGCAAACCCTAACACAAAACCGGCAACCACTAACACCGTCACGGTTGGTGCCAGAGCAACCAGGATGAGCGCAAGCGTCACGACACCTAGCATACCCACTATTAAAGTACGCCGGTTGTATCTATCACCTAACGGTACCACCAGTAGAAGGCCAGTCGCAAAGCCAAGCTGCATCAGCGTCGCAACCACCCCCATCTGGTCCGCCGAGGTATGAAAGCTCTGCCCCATATCAGCCAGCAGTGGCTGAACATAGTAGAGATTGGCGATAGAGAGCGCACAGGCGACCGCCATCGTCCAGACCAGCCGGCGGTCGAGCGGCGTAGCGACATCCTGTACAGTACTGGAAGCTTCAACTGACGACGCTTGTTGCACAAACTCATTACCCAATAGAAAAAAACCTTTCTCAATGAACGTTATCTATATACGAGCGTCTACAGGCACAACGGAAACCCGTAGACTCACTCCGTCCCCTGCACATCACCAAAATGCCGAAATAATCGAGAACATCGCCAAAACCGTAGGGATCCCATTGATGGCGTCCGGCGATTCATCGCCGTGTACTGGCCACCATCCCTTACACCCGTCGGCTCACCCCGCTCCCCTGCTGACCCAATGGAAATCCGGTGCAGCCACTCGCTTTAGCGAGAGCCCGGAGGCCACCCACCCAACCCTGCAAACCTGTCCTCATCCCTCTCTTGTCC
>JAFMRP010000194.1 GCA_017354095.1 Ktedonobacteraceae bacterium | reverse complement strand
AAAGGCAGAAGACAGATGCAACCATCGCTTTGGCAATGATCCTGCCCCGAAATTGTGGAAGAGGAAAAGCTTCGGATATACTCTTCTTATTCTTAAAGGAGGGAATGGATCATGCAAAAATACAAAAGACCTACACACTGGAGTTCAAGCGAGAAGCGGTGCGCCTGGCACAAACCAGCGGCAAGCCGATCGTCCAAGTGGCCCGCGATCTGGGCATGAGCGACACCTCGATCCATCAGTGGCGCAAAGAACTGGCTGAACATGGCGAAGAAGCTTTCCCAGGCAGTGGGCATCAAACCGCTCAAGAGGAGGAAGTGCGCCGACTCAAACGCGAGCTAGAGATGGTCAAGCAGGAACGTGACATCTTAAAAAAGGCAGTGAGTATCTTTTCGCGATAACGGCAGTGAAATATCAGTTCATTGCAGAGCACCGGCACGAGTATCCCACTGCGTTGCTGTGCCGCGTGCTCGATGTCTCGGTCAGCGGGTACTACGCCTGGTCTAAGCGCCTGCCGAGCGAGCACAGTCGGAAAGATGCTGAATGAGCTGAACAAGTGAAGAGCGTTTTCCAGGCCAATCGTGGGGTGTACGGCAGCCTGAGGGTTCATGCGGAGCTGCGGGACCGAGGGATCAAGTGCGCCCGCAAGCGGGTCGCCCGCTTGACGCACGAACAGGAGCTGTTTGCCAAGCATCCTCGGCATCGTACGGTCACGACGCACAGTGACCCCGAGGCCCAGGCAGTACCGAATCTGCTCTAGCGGGATTTCAGCGCCGAGCAGCACAATATGGCCGACACGACGTACATCTGGACTGCTGAGGGCTGGCTATACCTGGCCGTGGTGCTGGACCTGTTTTCACGAATGGTCGTGGGCTGGTCCATGGCTGCGACTCAAGATGCCACGCTGGTCGTCCAGGCGCTCCAGATGGCGGTCGCTCGGCGCAAACCTCCGCCAGGATTACTCCATCATTCTGACCGAGGCAGCACCTACACGAGCGAGAGCTACCAACTGCTCTTGGCTCAATTGAGCATGGTAGTGAGTATGAGTCGGACTGCTTATTGTTACGACCATGCGGCGATGGAAAGCTTTTTTCACATCTTGAAAGGAGAATGTCTCAATGAACAGGCATTTCAGACATGATCACATGCGAGAAGCGTGACCTTTGAGTACATCGAAACGTTTTACAATCGAATTCGACGGCATTCCACGCTTCAGTATCTGAGCCCCCTCGGGTACGAACGATCGATGAATTAGCTCTTCCCTTTGGGGATTCTACTTTTTCGGGTAAAGATCACATAGCATGCGCGCTCTCAAACGGATGGTCTCTTGCCTTGCTCGTCCATTGACCTAGTGAAGAGGAGTATCATCAGTGCTTGCAGGAGCTGATGGAGGAACGAGCCAGCACGATGTGAAGCGTGAAGAGGGCTGCTTTGAGGGGTCTCAAGAGAGACAAAACTCGGTGAAGGCATCGAATACCATCCTCACAAAAATCTCACAACTTTCTTGTACAATGAAGACAATCAGCGTCCCTCTTCCTTTTTTCTCTCAAACGAGAACTTGCTAAAAGTGGAGAACATCGCCATGAAATGGAAAATTCTTGTCGTGGATGACGACCAAAAAACCGTGGATTTGATCCGGCTTTCCCTAGAAAACGATCAATTTGAGGCTCTGGTAGCTTATGAAGGCCTAGAGGCCCTGGCAGTGACCCGAAGTGAGACTCCTGACCTGATCATCCTCGATTGGTTGTTACCACATATCAGTGGCCTCGACCTCTGCCGGATCATCCGCTCCGAGTCAACGATTCCTGTCATTATGTTGACCGCCAAAACGACGGAAAATGACAAGCTCCTGGGCCTGACCCTGGGCGCTGATGATTACCTGACCAAACCTTTCAGCCTGCGAGAACTGGTCGCGCGTGTACGCATTGTGCTCCGCCGAACGTATCAGTCCGAAGAACGTCCAACCACCCTGCAGATTCGCGATCTGGAAATGAACCTGCAGGCGCACGAGGTCCGGCTCTGCGGAAAACTCGTCCATCTCACCCCCAAAGAGTTCAAACTCCTGGAAACGTTTGTCAGTTCCCCGGGCAGGACCTTTCGTCGCCAGGAACTGATCGAGCGGGTTTGCGGCCCGGACTATGATGGTTTTGACCGTACCATCGACTTTCACCTGAGAAACCTGCGCAAGAAAATCGAGGTCGATCCTTGGCAACCTTCCTATCTCCAGACCGTGCATGGCATTGGCTATAAATTGAGGAGGATGGATGATGCTAAGTAGTGTCCTTCACCCCCTCCTGATGATGTGGAATAGCTTGCGTCTGCGCCTCATCTTGATGTTCATGCTGGTGGTCATGGTGGCTGTTGGTACTGTCGCCCTGCTTGCCAGCCAGGCAACCACTACCAACCTGCAATCCTACAATGTAGCGAAGAATGACCAGCAAATCGTCTCAACGCTGCTCACTGCCTACCAGCAGCATCAGAACCCGCAAGCATTACAGGCGCTGACTGAGCAATTAGCGCGCAGTTCACATCGGCACATCATCTTATACGACCGCCAGATGCGGGCGATCACTGATTCAGATCGCACAGTGATTGGGCAGGTGATTACGCTTCCGAACGCTCCCATCACCACGCCCTCTTCCTCTTCACCGCTCTATATTCCCGCAGATCTTCAGTTTCCTGTCCAGAACTCATCTGTCACCACTATCACGACTGGTACGGCCGAAGCCACCTTTCTGGCTTCGATGAATCGTTCCCTCTGGCTGGCAGTCCTCATTGCCGGACTCACGGCTCTGCTGCTAGCCCTGCTGTTTGCCCGCACGTTCCTGAAACCGCTTCACACGCTGAAAGCGGTTGCCGAGCGGATGGAGCAAGGTGACCTGAGCCAGCGAGTCGCGATCAAAGGCCAGGACGAAATCGGCGAACTAGCTCATGCTTTCAACACGATGGCCGATGCTCTGAGCCGTGCAGAGCAAGTGCGCCGCAACTTGGTCAGCGATGTCGCGCACGAATTGCGCAATCCCTTGATGAATATTCGCGGCATTCTGGAACTGCTTGCCGATCAGGTGCTTGAGCCAACGCCGGAAACCCTCGCCTCGCTCTATGAAGAGACCTCGCTCTTGAGCCGATTGGTCGCCGACCTGCAGGATCTCTCTCTAGCCGAAGCGGGCCAACTCCCCCTGACACGCCAACCCGTTTCACTGGAAGAAGTGGTCAGCCAGGCGAAGCAAATGGTCCAACCACACCTGACACGGAAAAATCTGGCGCTGCATGTGCATATTCCTCCCAACCTGCCCCATATCGAAGCCGACCAGGAGCGGGTCGCCCAGATTCTGCGCAACCTGTTGAGGAATGCCATCACGTATACTCCTGACAAAGGAGAGATCTGCATTACCGCTAGCGCCTGCGAAGCGCTGGTTACTATACACGTACAAGACACAGGGATCGGCATCGCGCCAGAGCATCTCCCCTATCTCTTTGAGCGCTTTTATCGTGTAGACGCTTCCCGCGCCCGCGCGACTGGCGGCACAGGGCTGGGCTTGGCGATCGTGAAACAAATGGTACAGGCTCACGGCGGCCAGATCACCGCTTCCAGCCAACCAGGAAAAGGAACCTGTTTTACCTTTATTCTGCCAGCCGCCTCTTCCACACCTCTGTCCAGGGAAAGATAACGCTTCTTTTCTTCTTTTGTATCATTTATCCTGGCCCTTCTCTTTTCCTGGCAATTTCCTCGACAATTCCTCACACCTATTCGCTATGCTACAGGTGGTGAACAGCAGCGCCCCACCACCTGAGAAGGCATCGGCACAAGCAAGAGGGGGCAAAGCTGAGCCGGAACATACTCCAAACCGAATGAGGACCATGAGATCGATTCTGCAAGGAACCGATTGCAGAAGAAAGGAATGCTACCTATGAAGGTATTCAAGCGCAGTATCAGGAATGTGCTGCGTAATCCACTCAGACTGATCCTGGTCGTTGTACTTCTGAGTACAAGCCTGATGTTTGTGGCAGCGATGGTGAGTCTGAGTACTCATGCACAGAATGCGCTTGCTGCAGTCCATCAACAGCTCGGTACAGCGATCACGGTGCGTCACGTGCCAAACGAGCCACCATCTTCTGGTACCAATAGTCATAACCACGGCGGGATTTCCGCCAATGAGCCAGGCTCAAGCAACCCAACCACGCCAGTTCCTCTCCCCAACAGCCTGATGCAGAAAATCAAGAGTATCCCAGGAGTTGTCGGTACTGAGGAACGCCTGGTACGTCCCGCCTCAGAAGGAACACTGAAGGGCACTTCAGTCAATGGTCCGGGTGGACAACTCAATAATATTGTGATCAATGTGAATGGGTTCTCCAAAGGTGCCAGCCATTTTACCCTGTCGCAAGGGACCCCGCCAACACTCGTTGCCGGACGCAATTTTCAGGATAGCGATGCCAATGCCTACGTCGCCATGATGAGCCAGGAGCTGGCACAGATCAATCATCTCGCACTGGGCTCAACCTTCACCTTGCAGGGAAAGACCTTTACTCTGATCGGGCTCTTTACGACCACCGATCAGTTCTCGCAGAGCTCGATTGTCATCCCTATGGCGATCATGCAGCAGGTGTTTGGCATCAACGGTGTCGATTCCATGATTGTCTACGCGAAGAGCTACGAGCAGGTGGAAGCGGTGGTAGCTAGCCTGCGTCAGGCGCTTGGAAAGCAGTACGATGTGAGCACCCAGGCAGCACAATACAGCGGCGTCTTTAGCGCGATTGGTGCGGCCCAGAAAGCGATCCAATTGGCATTGATCGTTTCAATCGGTATCGCGGTCATGGTGACCATCTTCGCAGTGCTCATGCTGGTGCGTGAACGGACTGCCGAGATCGCCATCCTCAAAACCATTGGTGCATCCCACCTGCAGATTCTCCGGCAGTTCTGGACGGAAATTGTGATCCTGAGCATCACCGCTGCAGTGATAGCGGTTCTCCTGCTCGCAGCGCTGGGACCCATCGTCTCACAGCAGTTCACATTCTCGTTGCCATCCGTGATTGTAGGAAACAGTACGCGAATGCAAAACGGGACGGTGATCAATGAAAAACCGATAGACCCAACGATCAACAACATTCATCTGGCACCTGCCACACTGAATGCTCAGACCTTCTTACTTATTCTGGGACTGGGCATCGGGCTGGCGTTACTGACGAGCATGATACCAACCTGGTTTATCTCCCATATTAAGCCTGCCGAGATCTTGAGAAAAACCCATTGATGGCTCTGAAGAAAGGATGAACCTCTTATGGATACAGCACACTTTCCCGTAAAACAACCAGAGCAGCACACCAACCAGAACCAACCTGTGGAATTACAATCGAAGCAGACAAATTCAACACCACCAGTGGTGACGGTGCATGCTCAGAGATTAAGCAAAATCTTCCGCTCAGTAAGTGGAACGATTCTGGCGGTAGATGAGGTCAGCTTTGCTTTCACCGAAGGGCAATTTGTGGCGATCCTGGGACCCAGCGGATGCGGAAAATCCACCTTGCTCTATCTGCTGAGCGGATTGGATAAGCCCACCTCGGGAGAACTCACGATTGACGGCGTGGATGTCAACAGACTCTCAGGAGGGCAGGAGCAGCAGTTCAGGAGGCAAAAGCTCGGCTTTGTATTCCAATCCTTTCACCTGCTTTCTCGCCTGACGGCGCTCGAAAATGTGCTGTTGCCCATGGAACTCACAGGAGGCACTTCGGACAAGGCTATGCATAGTCGCGCCCGCACTTTGCTCAGACAGGTTGGCATCAGCGACGACCGGCACTCTGCTCGACCAGGCAAACTTTCTGGTGGACAACAGCAACGCATTGCGATCGCGCGCGCACTTGCCAATGACCCTAGAGTGATTCTGGCCGACGAACCCACCGGCAACCTGGATTCGGCCACCGGTAAACTGATCGTTCAGATGTTGAGGCAGCTTGCTGAGCAAGAGAGAACCGTGATTGTGGTGACACACGACCCCGGTATCGCCGAAGTGGCAGATGTGCGACTGGAGATGCGAGACGGAAGGGTGAAAACTATAGAGAATAGCATACCTTCCGTCAGCAAGCCATTTTCACAGGAACAATAAGAGAATACACTAAATACACGTTTTATCTGAAATCGTGTTGTACGCAGAAAAGAGAGAACATCATGAAGCTACAACAAAGACAACTTTCTCTCTGGAAGATGAATGTACTACTCGGAGCCATCCTGGGTTTCTGCTTGCTCAGCGCTTGCTCTTCGGGAGGGTGGTCTACAACAGCGCCGACACCAACACCTCGCCAGAGGCCAGAGGCATGTAGCGAACCGAGTGGACCAGGAAGCCCTCCTCTTACCCCAACGACGCTCGCCACGATTCAGCAGGCCTACTGGTGCTTGTTTGACCACTATGTGACTGGCAAAACGCTCGATGATCGCCTCGTACTGCATGGGGCATTGAGTGGATTCATCCAGGAACTGTTACGCAGAAATAGAGACCAGTCCATGGCGATGCT
Organism: Ktedonobacteraceae bacterium; assembly: GCA_017354095.1. Lineage (GTDB taxonomy): Bacteria > Chloroflexota > Ktedonobacteria > Ktedonobacterales > Ktedonobacteraceae > Bu33. Next base: position 1,424 of record JAFMRP010000194.1, on the reverse strand, counting down.
GCCGGTACTCAACGGAAATCGGCAGGCCGATTGGCAAGCCTTCAGCACCATGTATCAGAAGGTGAGTGCCGCCTTGCCTCAGGATGCCAGCCTCCAGCAGGCACTCGCGGTAGCGACGATGCAGGGGATGGTGCAGAGCCTGAACAATGACCATACCCGTTGGGTTAGGCAAGCTCCATTTCCTGGCAGCCTCAGAAAACAGTTTCCCCATGGGGCGGCGTATGGATTAGGCATGATCACTTCAGCGAGCGGGGCCACAGGATCGTTACCCGAAGCGCACTCGCCCCTCTTCTTGATCTTTGTCGAACCCGGTTCTCCGGCTGCCCTCAAAGGACTGCAACCAGGCGACATCATCACTGCTGTCAACGGTATCGCTCCTTTTGCGAATGGTCAGCTCAATATGGGAATCATGTCCTGGCTCGAACCGGCAATACCGCAGGATATTCAGACCACGCCGTCGAGTGTCCAGGTGACGCTCACCCGCCCCTCAACAGAACAGCGTTGGACGGTCAGCCTCCAACCGACAATGTATGCTCCTCCACCGATGGTTGCGGCGCGCGTCCTGGACAACTCGATCGCTTACATCCATTTGTCTGGTTTCTTGCCAAATGCCGCAACGTTGGTGTCACAAGCCATCGAGGGGTTGAAGCTGGGGAGCAGCCTGCGAGGGATCATGCTTGATCTACGCTCCAATGGCGGAGGGGCTCCAGAGGGAGTCGCGGGTTTGCTGGGAGCGTTCGTTCATCACAAAATCTACAGTTATGATATTGATCGTGATGGCAAGCGCATCGCTAACCAGACCAATGACACCATCCCCTTGCTGCACCAGCCGCTCGTCGTGCTCACCGACCGCCGATGCGTCTCAGCGTGTGACGCGTTTACCGGCGCAGTCCGAGACCTGGGACTGGGAACGATCGTTGGCACCAGAACCGGAGGTAAGGTTTCAGGTCCGGCAGCGCTGTACCAGCTCAATGATGGGAGTGCTTTCGTAATCCCCTCGCTCAGCGAAGTGGGCGCGCGGGGAGAGCTCATTGATGGGGTTGGGGTGCCACCTGACTACCATCTTCCTCTGACAGCGGAGGCGTTATCCGCTGGACAGGATCTTGATATTGAGAAAGGGATCCGTCTGTTGCAAGCCTGATAGCTGAGTATTGCTTGCCCTAGGACTTTTTGAGAGGTCCATGTAAACCTCATCCAACAATGGGCAAGCAATACTCCCTCGTTTCGATCTCTTTCACTCTGGTCTTGAGCCACATTCGCGGAGACGCTCCACAGGAGAGGGCAGCACCGCCGCGGATCGAGGAGCACCGAATGGATCTCGCTGCGCGAAGTGGGTCGCTCGACCTGGTGAGAGTGACCAAAACAGGACTGGTCTTGACCCAGGGGAATGGAGAAGGGAACATGGGAGGAGAAGCCTTCCCCAG
>JAFMRP010000984.1 GCA_017354095.1 Ktedonobacteraceae bacterium | reverse complement strand
TCTTCATCCAGAGCATGCTCATCGATACGCCCACGCGAGCCTTTGATGACTTCGCTGGTGGAGCCTCCGATGATGCAACTAATCGGCGCATTCTGGGCCTGGACCGGTAGCGCGACCTGTAGTGTAGAAGGAGGAGAAAGCTATGAGTCGAGACGTATCTAACAGGAAGCTACGTGCAGGCATCGTGGGTGGTGGACAGGGCTCATTTATAGGAGCTGTTCACCGTGTTGCCGTTGCTCTGGATGGCGAGGCAGAACTGGTCGCTGGCGCGATGTCCAGCGATCCGGCGCGCGCGGAAGCTTCCGCGAAGGCCTGGTATCTGCCGCGCTCATATGGCAGCTTCGCGGAGATGGCCAAAGCCGAAGCCAGCCGACCAGATGGCATCGACTTTGTGATGATCACGACACCCAATCACATGCACTTTCCTGTGGCGAAGGCCTTCCTTGAGCAGGGCATCCACGTTGTGTCGGATAAGCCCATGACCTTTAGCCTGGAAGAGGCTCAGGAGCTGGTCACGCTGGTTGAGCGCAGCAAGCTGGTCTACGCGCTGACCCACAACTACACCGGCTATCCCGCCGTGCGCCAGGCGCGCCAGATGGTGCGCAATGGCGAGTTGGGTGAGATCCGCAAGGTGCTGGCCGAATATATCCAGGACTGGCTGATGGAGCCACAGGAGAAGACGGGCAACAAACAGGCATCATGGCGTACCGATCCCCAGCGCTCTGGCATCGCAGGATGTGTAGGTGACATCGGCACGCACGCCGAAAATCTGCTTGAGTTCATCACCGGGCTCAAAATCACCTCGCTCAGCGCTGATCTGAGCACGTTTGTGGAAGGTCGCGCGCTTGATGACGATGCCAACATGCTGCTGCGCCTGGAGAACGGCGGCAAAGGGTTGCTCACCTGCTCGCAGATCGCAGCGGGCGAGGAGAATGCTCTGAGCCTTCGGGTCTACGGCAGCAAAGCCGGCCTGGAGTGGCATCAACAGGAGCCGAATACGCTGATCTTCAAGCAGCCTGGTCATCCTGTGCAGCTCCTGCGAACCAATCAGGGTTACATGTCCGACGAGTCCAAAGCGCTATCGCGTACCCCGCCCGGGCATCCTGAGGGCTTCTTTGAAGCTTTTGCCAACATTTATCGCCTGGCCTTTGCCGATATCCGGCGCGTTGAGTCAGGCCAGCAAGCTCAAGGTGGTTATCCCACCGTCTACGATGGCCTGCGCGGCATGCTGTTTATCACGCGTGCTGTCGAGAGTTCGCGGCAAGGTGGCGCGTGGATTGATATGAAGCTCTAGTCATTCTTACCATCTGTACCCCGGGAAACTCTGGTTTACCGAGTTCCCTGGGGGTCTTTTTCCGCACGATATTAATCCCCTGAGTATATCCTCGCTTGCCTCATACAGATAAGCTGGCTTTCATAGCAAATTTACCTCGAAATAGTTGTTATTTTACCGGAGGCTAAAGGTCAATTTGCAGGTGCTTCACATGATAGTGGCACAATTATGGCGTAACTTGAATTAGCTTTTTGGGAGATTGTGACGTCTTGTATATTGCGAGGACAAGAAAGCGCCTGAATGGTTGAGGCGACTGTAGATTGGCTCGCCTGGGCTGATAGTCCAGTAGAGAAAGGCGAGGTGCGCCGTGGTTCCATTCTTACTCTTCGTACTGGCAATGAGTGTAGTCCTGGTCTTCAGCGTAATTGTACACCTGTCTATCAGTTCAGTTCGCAATCACAAACGACTTGTAAAGCATCAACGTCACCTGCACGATGTTATCTTCAGCCGCCCGGAAGAAGATGACGAATGCAGATCCTTTTTGAACGGGGTCGGCGCCTTCTAGCTGATACGCACGTAGCGGCTTTTGATAGCCGGGGCTGTCGCAACTGGCAGCCCCGGCACCGGGAAGGTGTGCCGACTCCTATTTTTTCCCTCATTTACCCCAGGCATTCTGGCAACCGCATGACTGTTATAAATGCAGACCCATCTGTTACAATAAGGGCACATCATCAGAAAGGGTCAGGGGAACAATCATGCGTGCAGATCGCTTGCTCTCAATTATGTTGCTGCTCCAGGTTCACCGGCGCCTGACAACGCGCGAACTGGCCCGGCGCCTGGAAGTGTCGGAACGCACAATTCATCGCGATATGGAGGCGCTCAGTTCCACAGGTATTCCAGTACTGGCGGAGCGCGGCAGCAATGGCGGATGGAGTCTGTTGGAAGAGTATCGCACGAACCTGACCGGGCTGAATGAGGCCGAGATCCAGGCGCTTTTCTTTATGCGCCCGGCCCAGCTGCTCAGCGATCTGGGATTGCACCAGGCTTCAGAGGCCGGGCTGATCAAGCTTTTAGCGGCTCTTCCCTCAATTAGCAGGCACGATGCCGAGGCTGCACGTCAGCGTATCTATGTAGATACGAGTGGCTGGCATAAAATTCAGGAAGATATCTCGGGCCTACCCCGGCTGCACAAAGCCATCTGGCAAGAGAGCAGATTGCGCTTCAACTACCGTAGTGGTGATCAGACATACGAGCGAATTGTTGATCCACTGGGGTTAGTGGCTAAGGGAGCCGTCTGGTATCTGGTAGCTGCTGTGGAGGGCCAGGCCCGTACCTATCGTGTGGCGCGCATGCAAGATGTCACCATCCTGGATGAGCCCTGTACACGCCCGAAGGATTTCAATCTGGCACTGTTCTGGACGCAATCCACCAGCGACTTTGTCTCGAGCCTGCCGCGCTACCATGCCACGGTGCGCATCTCGCCGCAGATATTGCCGCGTTTACAGGGTATGAGTCGTTTGGCGCGCATCAAGCACCAGGAAGTGGACGATACCAGCGGCTTGATTACATTGCGCCTGCAGTTTGAGGATGTGCTAGAAGCCGGGGGCTGTCTGCTCAGCTTCGGCACCGCCATCGAAATTC
>JAFMRP010000193.1 GCA_017354095.1 Ktedonobacteraceae bacterium | reverse complement strand
CACCAACGCTGGGACAATCGCAATTGCATCCGCGGAACTGGCAGCCGACTCGTCTCTGCACACCAACGCCGGCACCATTACGATCCGCCAGTCCACGGTCAATGATAAAACGCGAGGGCATACCAACGCTGGCACTATCACCATTGTACAGAGCGCGCTCAAAGGCGGCGCCAGCTTCACAACCAACGCCGGCACCATCCATTTCAACGGCTCGATAGCTCCCAATGGCGATTACATCTTCAAGACCAATGCTGGCACCATTGATGCGATCCTCCCCGCGGACAGTTCCTTCGCGCTTACTGCCCACACCAGTATGGGTACTGTGACGAACGAGTTTCGTAGTAACCTGGTGGGTGATGGGCCATATGCGCGTCTGAACCTGGAGACCCCTATGGGCACTATCACCGTCCGGCGCCAGCGATAGCGGTAGCGTGCCAGTGTACACGCTGGTCCTCAACCTAAACGATAGTGGCTGCGTGTATAGTAGTATAGTAATTGGGGGGTGGTCTGCTCCCGCAGGGGAAGGCACGACAAGACGTGTGCAGGATGGTCTCTTGCGGGAGGATGGAGAATAATTCGCACAGCGGGTTTACTTAGCGTTAGCCAGGAGCAATCATGAGTACGGAACAGCAGAAGCGCCAGCAGAGGGTGAAGACAGCAGGCGCCGGAACGCTTGAGCATGAAAGCAGGGAAACCCTGCTACATTACTATCATCAGATGGTACTGGTACGCCATTTTGAAGAGAAGAGCGCGGAGATGTATACCAGGGCGCGCATTGGAGGTTACTGTCACCTTAATCTTGGAGAAGAGGCAACCGTGGTTGGCTTCTGTGAAGGGCTGGAGCCAACCGATTATGTATACACCAACTATCGCGAGCATGGTTACGCGATCTGTCGTGGGATCTCCGCGCCAGCGGTAATGGCGGAACTTTTTGGCAAGCTGGACGGCTGCGCGCGTGGGCGGGGAGGCTCGATGCACCTGTTTGATCTTGAGCGCCGCTTTATGGGGGGTTACGCCATCGTGGGGGGGCAGCTGCCCCTGGCGGTGGGAGCGGCTTTCGCGGTAGCCTACAAGGGAGGTAAAGAGGTGATCGCCTGCCAGATGGGGGATGGCACCACCAATGGTGGGCAATTCCATGAGTCGCTAAACCTAGCCAAAATCTATCACTTGCCCATCGTCTTTTTTATTGTGAACAACCAGTACGGCATGAGCCTGAAGGCTGATCAAGGATCGGCAGTGGGTGAGTTATATCGCAAAGCCTGTGCCTATGATATGCGCAGCGCGCGCGTGGACGGCAACGACGTGCTGGCGGTAAGGGATGCGATGCGTGAGGCGGTGCGGGTGGCACGCGACGAGCGTGAGCCAAGCCTGATCGAGGCGGTCAGCTATCGTTTCAAGGGGCACTCCGTCGTTGATCCTGATCGCTATCGCAACGAAGAAGAGGTCAAGCAGGGAAGAGAGCAGGACCCTATCGCGCTGTTTGCGCGGCGTCTGACAGAGGCGGGAATGATTGATGAGCAGGGGTTGCAGCGGGTAGAGGAGCAAGTCAGCCACGAGATAGACGAAGCGGTAAAATTCGCCGAAGAGAGTCCCTTCCCACCTTTAGAGAGCCTCTATGATTATATCTATGCCCCGGACAACTCCGAGGTAGGAGAAGGATAAACATGGCAGAGATTACGTTTCGCCAGGCGCTCAACGACACGCTGCGCGAAGAGCTGCTGCGCGACGAGAACGTCGTGCTCATGGGTGAGGAGATAGGGGCCTTTGAAGGTTCCTACAAGATTACCGCCGGTCTGTTGAAAGAGTTTGGTCCCAGGCGCGTGGTTGATACGCCGATCTGTGAAAACGGTTTTGTGGGGATGGCGATAGGCGCGGCCATGATGGGATTGAGGCCGGTAGTTGAGATCATGACGATTAACTTTATCATTCTGGCGATGGACGAGATCGTCAACCATGCCGCGAAGATTTATTACATGTTCGGTGGCCAGTGCCCGGTTCCGCTGGTCATTCGCACGCCGGGCGGTGGTGGGCAGCAGCTCTCGGCGACCCACTCACAAAATCTGGAAGTCTGGTTCGCGCATGTGCCCGGCCTGAAAGTGATCGCGCCCTCTACTCCGGCGGATGCCAAGGGGCTGCTGCGCTCGGCGATCCGTGGCAATAATCCGGTGCTCTTTCTGGAAAACCTGGCGCTTTATAACATCAGGGGCGAGGTGCCTGATGGTGACTATACGACACCGCTTGGACGTGCCAAGGTCACGAAGGAAGGGACTGATCTGACAGTGATCAGCTACTCGCGCATGGCCTCGGTTGCTCTGGAAGTAGCGCGGCAGGCCCAGCGTGAACTCAACCTGAACGTCGAGGTAGTTGACATACGTTCTCTGCGTCCACTGGATAGGGAAACGATCGTGCAATCCGTCAAGAAGACCAACAGAGCGATTGTCTTTGAAGAAGACTGGCACTCCTACGGCATCGGAGCGGAGATCGCGGCCACCCTGCAAGAGGAGGCATTTGACGACCTGGATGCTCCCATCAAGCGCGTGGCCAGCGTCGAGGTGCCGCTGCCGTATTCCAAGCCATTGGAGACGGCGGCACTGACCGGGCCGAAGCAGCTCATGGAAGCAATAAGAGAACTTGCACCTCGTCGCAGGCGCTCATTTAGCGCTCCGGCCAGGTAAAGGAGGGGATGATGCCTGAAATCAATATGCCCAGGTTAAGCGACACGATGCAAGAAGGGACGATTGCGCGCTGGCTGAAGCAGCCAGGGGATCAGGTAAAGAAAGGGGATGTGCTGGCTGAAGTCGAGACGGACAAAGCGACGATGGATATCGAAGCTTACGATACCGGGGTGTTGGAGCAGATTATTGTGAAGGCGGGCGACACTGCTCCTATTGGTGAGGTGATCGCGATAATCGGCTCGGGCGCGGCAAGGCCCCAGGTCACGGCGGAAAGGCCTCAGGCCGCTGTCCCATCCGCGACGGCTGAAGAGCCACGATCCCCCGGGTCGCCGAGCGTAGAGAACAGGGCCGAAGCCGTGCGAGAGGTGCCACGCAATGGTGGGATTAAAGCCTCGCCGCTGGCCCGGCGCATGGCAGAGGAGCATGGTATCGATCTGAGCCAGATCGCGGGGACGGGTCCGGCAGGGCGCATTGTTCGGGATGACATCGAGGATTACATTGAGCGCCAGCGGCCAGCGGCGGTCCAGCCGGAGAAAGAGGCGCTGGAGGAGGCGCGGGCCATCGAGACCGAGGTTATTCCGATGTCGCAGATGCAGAAGACGATTGCGCGGCGGCTGACCGAGTCGAAACAGACGGTGCCACACTTCTATGTGAGCAACGAGATTGATATGACAGCCGCGCTGGAGATGCGCCAGAAGCTGAACGCTGCTTCCGGAGAAAAGGGCACGAAGATTAGCGTCAACGATATGATTGTCAAAGCCTGCGCCCTGGCGCTGGAGCAGTTCCCGGAAGTGAATAGCTCCTTCAGAGAGGGTCAATTTGTGCGGCACAAGCAGATCAACATTGGGATCGCCGTTGATGTGCCGCAGGGGCTGGTGGTGCCGGTGCTGCGTGATGTTAACGTCAAGGGCCTGCGGGCTATTGCGCGCGAGGCGAAAGCGTTGATTGAGAAAGCGCGCAACAACAGGTTGACGCTCAACGAGCTCCAGGGAGGTACGTTTTCTGTTTCGAACCTGGGCATGATGGACGTGACTGATTTTATTCCGGTGATTAATCCGCCGGAATCGGCCATTCTGGCGGTTGCATCAGTGCGCAAAGTGTTTGTGCCTGTTGATGGGCAGCCGGTGCTGCGCGATATTATGAAGGTAACGGTTTCGGCCGATCATCGCATTGTGTATGGGGCAATGGTGGCACGCTTTTTGCAGGAGGTGAAACATCTGCTGGAGGATGTTTACCTGCTGCTGGGATAGGCTATGTTTATCCACACGCCGCCTGCGGCGGCGTGTGGATAAGAGAATTTGCAGGGGCTGCGCCCCCTGCACCCCCATGGTGGCGATATGTGGTGTGGACGTATATTTTCAGGATCGCTCGCCCATGCGAGATTTGAAGGTGGCGAGCAGGGTACTCCAGGCGCTAGTTTTGGGAGGGGGCTGTGGCATATCGGTTTTGGGGGGGTCTGGAGGCCGATATTTTGCCAGTTCCTCTTGCAGCTGGGCGATGCGCGGATCTTCGCCTGGTGCTTTGTCGATATGAGCCGGGTAGCAGGGACCGGATATGCCGGAGACACGATCGACCTCGTGCTGTGGATCGTAGAGGATGCAGCCGCGCTCAAAACGCTGTATGATGGCCTGTTGGGTACCGTCGACGCGTTGTTCGTTTGAGATGGGCAGGCCATATTGAGAGAGGCCATTGAGTCCCACGTGTGTGCAGCTACGGTAGTATGCCAGGATGGCATAGGCGATATCAAAGCCGGTCTGCTGACAATGCCAGCGCTCATTGCGCACTGTTTCTACGAAGTGCTTGCCGGTCTGTTCGATGTTTAAAACCAAGGCGTCACCTCCATCTTGTAAGAACGCGAACAATTCATCCCAGGGGTAGGGTCCGGGGCAGCGGGCGCGATTGACGGGATCGATGCTATAGTGCCCGGTGATGCCTCCGTGTGCATCTGCCTTGCGGGCAGGAATGCCCCAGCGGGCACAGATGTGGCTGATGAGTGTAAAGCTGGCCTGCTTCTGCGCGTCGGTGAGATGGTCGGAGTTATCGGTTGAGGGTTTGACGTGCTCAATGGCAATGGTGAGCAGGTTGGGATTGATGCCACCATCCCACCAGCTATCATGATGGCCATTGCCAGCGCCATTACCGGAAGCGCCGCTTGTCCCGCTGATGTAGCCATTGGCCCAGGCGCCATCCTTCTCGCTATTACACTGGACGATCTCGCCATCGCGGCCAACAACGTAGTGACTGGAGGTGGGATTATTCCCACCCTGGGTAGATTTGAAGTAGTTGGCGATGGCTGCGGCGCTGCTGCCGCCCGCGGTACCGTGGAGGATGATCCAGTGTGGTTTGTAGCCATTGCGATTGGGGAAACTGTTCTGATTGGGTATCCAGGTTGCGCCACTCTCGTCTGGCATATATTGCCTCCCTTCCTTCCACAAAACACTTCACCTCTTTATTGTAGCATTTTTGGCGGGATAATACAAGACTGGATATTGAATGTTTTTTTGAATATAAGGTATAGTGAGGAGATGAGAGGGATAATCTGCTCACTGGATTTTTTTGTTGTTGTAGGGAGAGATTCGGGGGAATGGGAAAATTCTGGAATCGATGTAAAAACCCGGCACACCCGGCACAGCGGCTCCAGAGGCCGCTGCAGACCCGGCACACACCCGACACCAACCCGGCACACCCGGCACAGCCGCTTGGGAGGCGGGATGAGGGGATTTTAATATCGATATATATAAATATGTTTTGCTAGAATAATAGAGGATATGAGCGTGGGAAGTGAGGGAGGTCTATGGATGCAAGAGGGGTGGTAGCCTGTACATGGCGATGATGAAGGCAAGGGGCACGAGAACGGCAGGGTGCGAGCCGGCTGTCCTCTGCATTCCGAGCACCAACGACGCTGCGCGTCTACCTGCGGTCAGGTGCTCGGAAAGGAATCACCCGCAAGGGGTGGCCCTACATTTCCTGAGGGCGAGTAGAGAGGCGAGGGAAGGTGTGTCGGATCCGATTGGGAGCCTCCGGGCTCTCGCTGAAGCGAGTCACTGCATCGGGATTCCGTTTGAGTCAGTGGGTGGCGAGGCTTGCCTACGGGTTTCATGCGTTTTGGCGATGTGCAGGTGATGAAGTGAGTTGATAGGGCTGCAATGGCGTTGACAGGCTGACTCATCCATGCTACGCTAGCGCAATATGAGACATCCTGGGAAAAGGATGCAGAGGGCATGACGGGCAACCTCAAGGGCCCCACACCGCTCCTCGCCTCCCCTTGCCTCTACGGGATACGGGGCGATCTAATGAAGTTGAACCAATGATGCTGGTACATCAGCGGTGGATGGCATGGCGGTCGATAGGCGGCGAGCCGGCCTCCCGCCGCCTACCGGCCACCCGCAAGGGGTGGCCTTACATATCCCGTGGGCATGGAAGAGATGGATCATCGTCGTTTATTAATGGTCCATTAGATACGGGGCGAGCATTCATAGTTAAAGACAAAGGAGAAAAGATTATCATGCGGTATTCCCATACTTTTTCAGCACAAGAGGAGATGTTTATGAGAGTAAAGAGAAGGAACATATTAATTGGGAACAATCAATATAGGGATTGTAGCGCACGTAGACGCTGGAAAGACGAGCCTGACCGAGAGGATCTTGTATGAGACACATGTCATTGGCGAGATTGGGCGGGTAGATAAAGGGACCACCCAGACCGATTCGCTGGATCTCGAAAAGAGCAGAGGCATCACGATCAAGGCCTCGGTCGTCTCTTTTTTTGTTAACCATCTAAAAATCAACCTGATCGATACCCCTGGACACGCGGACTTTCTCGCGGAAGTCGAGCGCTCCTTGAGCGTTCTTGACGGCGCGATCCTGCTGATCTCAGCCGTTGAAGGGATTCAGGCGCAGACAAAGATTTTGTTCTCGGCCCTGAGAAAGCTTCGTATCCCCACCATCATCTTCATCAACAAAATCGACCGCAGCGGCGCTCAATCGGACGAGCTGATCAAGCGCGTCAAGGAAAAGCTCGCCGAGCGGATCATTCCCCTCACCAGAGTCGAACACATCGGGACGAAGCAAGCTTTTGTCGTTCAAAACCAGCTGCATGATCCAGCATTCCGGCAAGCCTGTATCGAGCAGATCGCGCTGGACGATGAGCAGTTGCTTGCCGCCTATGTGGAGGGAGAGACTATTACTGAAGGGCAGGTACGAACCGCGCTGCTGCAGCAAGTGCGGGAAGCCCGGCTCGCTCCGGTCTTTTTTGGTTCAGCGATTACCGGTGTGGGTGTGACGGAGCTGCTTGCTGAGCTTGGAAGTTACTTTCCTTCTACCGCCGGACGAGAAGATGATCTGTTATCGGGAGTTGTCTTTAAGCTGGAGAAGGAGGCAACGGGAGAAAAGGTCGCGTATATCAGAGTGTTTTCGGGAAGGATGGGCGTGAGAACAGAGGTGAACCTGCAGAGGGAAAAGCGCGATGGTGCCATTGAGAGGTATGCCGGTAAAATTCAAAAGCTGCATCTGTTTCAGAAAGGGAAAACGGTGCAGGTGCAGCAAGTGGGAGCCGGTGAGTTTGGTAAAGTCTGGGGGCTGAGAGAGGTAAAGATCGGCGATGTGGTTGGCGAGTGGTCCGAGCACATCAAAACGCTGCACTTCGCGACGCCTCGGATGGAGACGCGAATTGAAGCCACGAGCCGCGAACACGACCATCGACTTTATCAAGCGCTTGTGGAGCTGGCGGAGGAAGATCCTCTTATCTCTGTGCTCAAGGATGATGTTCATCAGAGCATCTATCTGCGCATTTTCGGGGAGGTGCAAAAAGAGGTGATTGAAGCCATACTCAAGGAGCGCTACGGGCTGGATGTGCGGTTCGCAGAGACCGGTATTGTCTGTATTGAAAAGCCCAGGGGGACGGGGCAGGCTCTAGAAACCATAGGAGCGGGGAATCCATTTATGGCGACCGTTGGTTTTCTGGTTGAGCCAGGGCTTCCGGGCAGCGGGGTAACGTATAAGAGTATCCCTGGCGCTCTGCCTCTGGCCTTGCTCCGGGCGATTGAGGAGACCGTACACGCGACCCTGGAGCAGGGGGTGTATGGATGGGAAGTGACGGACATTGTGGTTACTCTCACCCACACGGGCTATAACAGCCATAAGCGAGACGGAACGACGGGAGGTGATTTTAGAAACCTGGTGCCGCTAGTGTTGATGGAGGCGCTTTCCCAGGCTGGAACGGAGGTCTATGAGCCGATCAACCAGTTTGAGCTGAGCGTTCCAGT
>JAFMRP010000192.1 GCA_017354095.1 Ktedonobacteraceae bacterium | reverse complement strand
CCATGGCCCGCACTGTCCCGGTTATCATCGGCTTCCTGGCTCGCCTGCTCGGGCTGAGCGGCATTTCAGAGAAGATCAAAGAGATCATTAAGAAGATCCAGGACACGGTGGATAAGGCGATCGATAAACTGATCGATAAGATCGTAAAAGGCATCGGGAAGCTGTTCGGCAAAGGTAAGGCCGATGAGAAGGGAAGCGGCGATCCACAACATGACGCCAAAGTAAATGCTGGCTTGCTAGCGATCGATCAAGAGGATGCCAAACTTCAGAAAGAAGGGAAAATAGAGAAGGCAGACGCAGAGAAAGTGGCGGCGAAGGTAAAAAGGGATCATCCCATCTTCAAGTCTGTGACAGTAGTCGATGGCGGAGAGACGTGGGACTACGATTATGTGGCCAGCCCCGGGAAGAAAAAGAAGGGAGAGAAGAAAAAAGATTCTGATGAACTTAAAAAAGCAAAAGCTGCGTTTGGTAAACGATTGTTTACACGTGAAGAGTTAGAAGGAGTTTTAGGTTTGGCTAAAACGACTGTCCTGGGGCGGGTTGAACAATGGAAAAAAGATGGAATATTGCACCAGCTTGCTACAACCACTTTCGATACCTTCACACAGTATTCCTTTGACTCGGCAAAAGGCGGGGAACGTGAGATTATTAGTGAGAACAAACGTGAGATGTATGGTTACAAAAACCCCGCGAAGGATTCGGCGACTGGCCTGCAAATCTTAAGTAAGGGACTCAGAGCAGATTCACCCAGGCCGATTAAAACGACTGATGCTACCTACCACAAGCAGCAGGCTCTCTACCGTAGTGTAGTTCCAGGCTCTGGATTTACAAAATTTCCCTATGGGGATGCCATCCTCGGCCATAAAGGGACTGGCGCTTCTGGACACTGGAACAAAACTGGACATAAACAAACAAGAGCCGATAACCAGGCCTGGAACAATGATTCTGCTAACTACCGCGGTCCCGAACACAAAAGCGAATCTGCTGCATCTGGAGCCAGCGCTCAACGATATCGTATTCCTTCAAAGGCGGCAGGAAGTCACTCTGACTGGTGGAAGAGCTAAAAACTTACAGGAGATATCAGGAGGTGATGTGTGAAATGAATGAGAACAAAATAACACTACTAGATTTACACGCAGCATACCAGCAGTGGGCCGGTACACCCATAGCCTCGTTGGAATTACGGCATGCAGAAGTCAGCGACAACATACCCACGGCAATGGATATTCTCTTCTTTCAGCCGCCACCAGAAGACAAAGTATCCAGCAAAGAGTTTTTTACCTACATTACTACAGCCGGGATGAGTACGCGTATCATGCAAGGACCTTGCCAGTATGTCGAATTGATACTTCGCGTACAAGGACGACATGATCTTGAAAAATTAAAAACTACGGGCCGAGGTCTGGGAGAACTGGCTATTGTGCCTTTTCGTGAAGGTACTTATTTTGCTCCAAACCTCATCGTGTCTAATATATCACTGCCGTTATTCGAACATATGGATTCTGTACTCATTACTAATTGGGGGATACAGACGCCAGAGTATCTTCCTGGCCTCAAAATGCCTGTTCAATTATTATCAATCCACCCGATTTATGCCAGCGAGGCTGACATCATTGAAGCAATTGGGGACGTTGAAGCCTCTCGGAGATACGCTATTCAAGGAATAAATTGGGATGATCCTGAAAGACCTCCTGCTCACCTGGAGGAAGCACCGTCTGTGAGCAAAGCCCGGAAAAGAAAAAAGAAAAAAACATTGTAGTACCAATCAGGAGGAGCACATTATGCTGCATCCACCATTTGAGATGATCAGTTGCTCATGGCCGCGTCCCATTGAGCAGGCTGGCAATCGCTGGATATCCGAACCTGAATGGGACGCGCCACTGATGCCAGCACTGCCGCAGCCGCATTGGGAATTCCTGAAAGATGAACTATGCTGGACGATTGACTGGCAGCGGCTCTTTAAGCAGGGGACGGTCTGGTGGGATAACAATACCGGCGGCGAGATGCGTGGCTTCCATATCGTTTTTCGTTTGCGTATGAATACAGGCGGCACGCTGGTCTTCTGGGATGATGATGGAAGCATCATACGCAGAAATGGGACGATTATTCATAGCGATCGCAGCGCCCATACGCTTACACGTAGTGTGGTCGAGGTCATGGCGGGCGACGTGCTGGAAGTCGCTCAATGGCAGCTTGGCTGGGGTTGGCTGTGGGGCGCGCACATGCACAGGCAGAACGAGCACTCGCTTCCGATAGACGTGCTGATGCCCTATCTTACAGCTGTGCGGCAGCGCCTTGTCCAGCACGAGGGGCCACCGCTGAAGATGTACACAAACGGAGGTACGCCAATCCGTACGATTGTGACGATCTACAGCCTGATATTAAATGGCTATGCTCCTTCCGCTATCTATCTCTTTGGTGAGGACCAGTGGAACGCACGTGCTCGCTATCTCTTCAATACGCTTTTACCCTTTGCTCAGATTGTTCCTACAGTGCAGGTAGCTGCGCAGATCCTCTCCCTGGGCGGCACCAGACTGCTAGATATCGCGCGCCGCTACTGGTTTGTAATGAAAACGTGTATCAGTCTGTTTTATCCGCCCACTGAAAGCTGCCTGGTCGATGATGATGTGTTTATCCTTGATCGGCTCGACGATGGACTCAAGGCATTTGAGACGAATGATCTGGTGTACGCGCCGGACCAGGACAACGGTAGCGGCTACCTGGCCACATGGGGCAGAGCGTACCGGCATCAAGGATCGCTGCGCACCAACAGGTTTAATGCAGGCCTTTACTGGATACGGAAGAGCTTCGATGCACGGTCGGTGGCAAGCCAGTCGCTGCAGGCGCAGCCGCGCCCGCACCAGGGGCATCTCTGGGAGCAAGGCCTGATCGCGGTTGTCTACGCCAATAAGCATACATTTGAACTATCTACCCAGCGTTACTTCTTCCCGCTTTTTGATGGACTTCCTGGCGGCGTGCTGGGCTATGACTATCAACACAATCCGTGCGGTTTTGCAAGCGTCCATTTTGGTGGCCTATTCGAGAAACCATCAGACGGGGTGGCCCTGCACCTTGTGTCGCAGCTGCTTGGCCGCCAGCAAGAGGTTACAGCACCAGATCGAGTTGTGATGGCTCCTTAGGAAAGGATAACCTTTATGGAACCGCTTGTGACCATCGCTATTCCCGACCTGGCCGGTTCTGATGCGCGCGGCGCCACTGTAAATTCGCTGGCACGTCATACTCCAGAACCCTATGTGGTCGTGCTGCTGGGAGAGCAGCAGTATCAAACCATCGATGGTGTGCGATACCTCCAGGTGCCATCTCCCTTCGGAACTCCCGCTGCGCTCAATCGCTTGCTGGTGCAATGCACCACGCCGTATGTAGTATTGCTGGAGAGCGGAGCCATTGTGACGTCTGGCTGGCTCCACCGGTTGCTCGCAGTTCTGGCTGATCCAACTGCCGGTCTCAGCGGACCCTCCACTAATATCTCGTGGAATGAGCAACAAATAGTGTCCGCGCGAAGAAGACAGGACTGGTCTGTCGCGCAGATCGATGCTTATGCGGGCGAGGTTGCCGCGCGCTATCGTACTCAAACTCGCTCGCTTGACACGCTGCATAGCCTTGGTGATTTCTGCTATCTGTTCAAACGCGCGCTGGCAGAGCAGCTGGGTGGTTTCGACGAAGCCTACGGAAGCGGTCCTTGCTGGGAGATCGACTTCAGCACGCGGGCGGCGCGTGCCGGCTTTCGGGCTATCTGGGTTTGTGACGCTTATGTCCACCGTGCCCCGCCAACGGCGCGACATATGCAAGCGATCCGCCGCTATTTTACAACCAGCAAACAGCTCTACCAGGATCGCTTCTGTGGCCTGCGTCTGCGCAGCACGAAGACGACTTACGAGGTACATTGCCGGGGAGAAGCCTGCGAATATTTTGCTCCACACGACTTGATACGGATTACACTGCCGTCGCAGGAGGAAGCATCGTCGCCCTTACACGTTGGGGAACGGACCAGTAATGAGTACCCATTAATCAGTTGCATTATGCCAACACGCAATCGTCGCGCCTTTGTACGGCAGGCGCTGGCCTATTTCGAGCGCCAGGATTACCCAAACCGTGAATTGATCGTGGTAGACGATGGGGAGGACCGCATAGCTGATCTGCTGCCCAATGATGGGACAGTCCGATACATTGCCCTGGATCAACCGGCTTCGATTGGGGCTAAGCGCAACATTGCATGCGAACAGGCACGAGGCAGTATTATTGCCCACTGGGATGATGATGATTGGTACGCGCCACATCGCCTGTGGCACCAGGTCAGGCCATTGCTCGATCGGCAGGCGGACATAACTGGACTGGAGACTTCATGCTTCTTTGATCTCACGCGCTGGCAGGCCTGGACATGTACCCCTGATTTACACCGCCGCCTCTTTGTGGGCGATGTGCATGGCGGTACGCTTGTCTACTGGCGCCGGATATGGGAGAACCAGGCCCGCTATCCCGATACCTCGATCGCGGAAGACGCGCTTTTCCTGCGGCAAGCCATCAGGCAAGGAAGTCGCTTGCGAAAACAACCGCATGCCAGGAGCTTTGTCTACCTGCGTCACGATAGCAATGCCTGGCGCTTCCCTGCAGGTACCTACCTGCAAGCCTCTGGCTGGCAGCGTGCCGATCTCGACGTGTTTCTGCCGGCTGCTGACCTCCCCTTCTATGCCGCTCTCTCGCAGGCCGCTCCTGAAAGGCTGCGGGATGGATCTCACATACATCAACGTAACCCGCTTGTAAGCTGCATTATGCCTACCTGTAACCGGCGTGCGTTTATCTCACAGGCTATTCGCTACTTTTTGCGCCAGGATTATCCCCATAAAGAACTGATCATTGTTGATGATGGAAGCGATGCAACAGGCGATCTCGTTCCCGTTGATGACCGCATTCACTATATCCACCTGAGCGAAAAATCAACCATTGGAGCGAAGCGCAATCTGGCATGTGAGCACTGTCGTGGCGAGATCATCGCCCACTGGGATGATGACGACTGGCACGCTCCCTCTCGCCTGCGCTACCAGGTTGAGGCGCTGTTGCGCGCCGGAGTGGACATGTGCGGCATTAATACGATGTATTTCTATGACACGCGGACTGGCCTCGCCTGGCGCTATAGCTATCCAGCGGGCCAGCGGATGTGGCTATCCGGCAGTACACTCTGCTATCGGCGCTCGTTCTGGACCAATCATCGCTTTGAGAACCTGAATGTGGGTGAGGATACGCGCTTCGTCTGGAAAGGTCAACCAGAGCGCCTCGCAAGACTGGCGGATGCCAAATTTCATGTCGGCATCATCCATGGTCAGAATGTGAGCCCTAAACGCACACACGGTCCTTACTGGCAATCCTGTCAGGTCGAAGAAATTCGGCAAATATTAGGCGATGATTGGCCCTTTTACCAGTCTGGCCAGACGGCAATGGGCCAACCCGCAGATGAAGTTTAGCATAGCAATCAGCATAAGGCCCTTCCATCACCATCATTCCATTTCCCAGAGGCAGTTAACTCAACTTGCCGATAAGACGCGTGACGCCTCCAGCTGGGAGCGCGACCCTCAGATGTTGTTCCCTGGCTGTCACGGTCCATGCGGATGAGAGACAAACCCGTTCTGGCTGGTCAAAGGTGTTGTGCGCGTGAATATCATCTGCGACCAGCGTCACCATCTCGGCTTCGTTGAGTTTGCCCTGATATACTTCCAGGTCCAGGTCCACTGCTTGTGTCGGATGGGTGTTGACAACGGTGACACAGAGCGCGCCGTCGCGTACTGAGGCTGAGCCGTGGACGGCTTGCAGACGGAAGGGTTGCTTATCAAGGTAGAGGTCTCGACACCTTGTTGCGGACTCTTCGCCATCGCTCACTGTTTCTGCGGCTGTGATAAAGCGCACCGCTTGCGCACCCTTATGGGGCCGGTAGAGATCAAAGACGTGATAGGTTGGCTTGATACAGCGATCTTCCTGTACCAACAGCAGCGCCTGGAGGACGTTGATGAGCTGAGCGATGTTGGCCATGGCCAATTTGTCAGCGTGATTGTGGAAGACATCAAGTGTGAGCGCGGCCACGCAGGCGTCGCGGATAGTATTTTGCTGGTAGAGACCTCCAGAAGGTTTGCCTTTGCTCCACTGGATGCCAGGTCCCCCATTCGTCCAGAATCAGTTTGCACTTGCGCTGGGGATCATACTCATCCATAATGCGGCGGTGGCCGGTCACCACGCCTTCCACGGCGTACGCTTTGGAGAGCAGTTCCAACCATTGCTTTTCGGTGTATTCCGTCGCGGTACCCGCCGTGCCACAATAGTAATGCGCTGCGAAGCCCTGGACCTGGGAGAGACGACACTGCATATGCTGGTTCTTCATGTGATGGAAGAAACGTCGTGTCCAGTCCCATTGATTATCGGAGGGACCGCAAGCAATGGCCTCAACCTGTGTACCAGGATAGTGATGCAGATAGGTGCGATAGCGTGCAAAGGCTGCTGCATATTCCTCCGGGCTCATGTTGCCTCCACATCCCCAGCTTTCATTCCCAATACCCCACCAGTGAATGCCAAACGGCTCCTCCGCCCCATTGGCCCGGCGCTCATTGGCCAGGGTGGAGTTGCCCGCGAAGTTACCATATTCGACCCAATCGCGCAATTCGGCTGGACTGCCTGAGCCCCGATTGCCCGCGAAATAAGGCTCCGTGCCAATCGCTCGACAAAAGGCGATAAACAAGTGGGTGCCAAAGGCGTTGGGCTCCGGGGCCATGCCCCAGTGAACATTGACGCGCATTGGTCGTTGCTCTCGCGGACCGATGCCGTCCGCGCCAGTTATAGGTATCAGCAAAGCACCCCCCGGGCCAGCGCAGCACCGGGATACCCAACGGACGCAAGGCAGCAATCACGTCACGACGTAACCTGACTATCGCAATGTGCTCTTGCGTGAATTTCGTGATGCCGATATCTGGTCCTGGTGGAAAGACTACTATACCCGACAGGAGCTCGATGATCAGAAGGAGATCGCCGCCTCGGTGGTCACCAAGATCTCGAAATTTCGAGCCTCCAAGGTCATCCGCCGCATTGTGGGCCAGCCCGTGTCGAGCATCGCTCTGCCTGAAATAGTGGCCAATGGTCGTATCCTCATTGTGAATACGGCTAGCGGCATTGTGGGGGAAGATACCTCCATGCTCTGTGGTTCGATGCTGCTGGGCTGGCTCCATGCCTGTATCGCCGAGCAAGCGGAACATCCCCCCGCCCAACGAACTCCCATCTATGTCTTTCTGGACGAAATGCAGAAGTTTCCCAGCGTCAATCTCAATGCCATACTTGCGGAACTGCGTAAATATGGCGGCAACTTTGCCCTGGCGACCCAGTCCTTCGAGTATCTCGATGCGCTGGATAAGACCTTGCGCGCGACGTTGACAGCCAACACTGACCAGTTATTCGCCTTTGACATGAGTGCCCCAGATGCCACGGCGATGGCCGAGGAGATCGGTGATGGCATCCGCATGGAAGACATTGTGAGTCTGGATAACTATGAGTGCTATGCAAAGCTCACTCTGGCGGGCGCGCACTTGCCCGCTTTTTCTCTCCGACTTCTGCCACCACCAGAGGGAGATCCTCTGCTGGTCAAGGCTCTCCTGGAAAAAAGCGCACGCATCTATGGTTGCCCGGTCCAGGAGGTGGATCGGCAGATCCGGCTGCAGGAGCAAGTGGGAGACAAGAAAACGCCAGGGGGAGCATCAACGTCCCCATCCCGCATTGTGCCCATTGATGACGATCAACAGTCTCCTGACTTTGACCGTATTGAGCGTAACGTACAAATACGGGAAGCGTCATTCGACCCGATGAATCCGAAGCCGCCCGACATGGAGGGAGAGGAGAACCGATGACCTCGAACGTGAAGGAACTAACACCACCGCAATACGCGTTGTTGGGTGGGCTGCTGCG
>JAFMRP010000983.1 GCA_017354095.1 Ktedonobacteraceae bacterium | reverse complement strand
AATGGGCAGCCCCCAGTATTTGTTTTTGTATTGGAAGATACCCGAGGTAGAACCCATCCATGACTTCACCTCGCTATCAGCGTCAATATAAGATGCAAGATCAACGGCCAGCCCGGAGTCGATACGACGGGTCATCAGCGCAGGACTGTAGCTCATATAGACATCAACACGTGAACCACTCGCCAGCGCCGTGTCCAGCTTCACGTTCCCCTGATCATCGTTGACAAAACGGGTATAGGTGACTTTAATGTTGGGATATTTCTTGTGAAAGGCATCTATTAGAGCCTTGGGTCCGTTCTCCGCTGGCACTCCTCCCCAGAACTGCAGCGTGGCAGAACCCGATGAGCCTCCTGACGAGCCACAACTCGTCAGGAAAGCCGCTACGGCCGCTGTACCGGCCATAATGAAGGTACGGCGATTCAATGGTCGCGTCAGGGCAGTTTGTTGGTCTAACATCGTTGTCAACTCCTTCAGTTCAACGCAATAAAATACTGTCATCCTGTCGACGGAACGGCCGGCTAGGCAGCCATAAGCAACGCCATTGCTACCCTGCAAAAATATGCTCTACCACACGACCCACCAGTCACATCAATGCACGAACTACGGTTTGTTGCGAGCGACTCCCATCGAAGCGCGTGCGATCAATTTGACCGGGATGGTGATGTGTAAGCGTTCAGCATCGCGCTGCTCCAGCAGGGCGGTGATGCGCAGGGCGGCAATTTCACCGATCCGGTGCCAGTTGATGCTGATCGAAGCAAGCGGAGGATCGGTGAAGGGTGAGAAAGATTCGTCGTAAAAGCCGATGATTGAGACATCACCGGGTACCTCGAAGCCTGCTTCTTTGAGCGCGGAGAGCCCGCCTATTGCCAGAGAATCGGTCGCGAATAGGATGGCACTGAAATCTTGGGTCTGGTCCAGCAACCGTCGCGTGGAGATCTGCCCACTGGTTGGATCAAAACTATCAGCGCTCACAATCAGTCGCTCATCCTGAACCAGGCCCGTTTCTGCCATTCCCAGGCGGTACCCCGCCAGTTTATCCAGGCTGGTCGTACTCATTGAGGAGCCATTGACCAGGGCGATGCGGCGATGTCCCAACTGGACTAAAGCCTGGATAGCCTGGGAAGCTCCCAGCAGATAGTCACCATGCACGCAATTGATCTCGCGCTCCCCACGATGGGCGGCTGCCATCACAAAAGGAATGCTCGCCTGCTCCAGGAGATCAATGATCCGTGGCTGTATCGCACCACCAATCAACACCACGCTCTCAGCCTGTGCTAACTGGTCTAGCTCTTCTTCCGTCGGATCTTCCAGCACCACCCGTTGCATATTGACCTGATAGCCCTTCTGACGTCCCACAGCTTCAACACCATCCATGACCTGGCCAAGATAAGATGAACTGCGCCCCGTCGGACTGCTGGCCACAATGGTGATGCACCTGGATGTCTCCGGCGCTTTCCTTCCATCTGGCAGCGGATAACCAATCTCCTTCAAAGCCTGCAATACCATTTCGCGTGTTCGTTCATCCACATTGGCAGTGTTGTTTAACACACGTGAGACGGTTGCCGTGGAGACATTCGCGCGCATGGCGATGTCCTTCAATTTAATTCGCATCTGCCGATATCCCGCAAAATATAATACATCGATGCAAAAAGATTACACAATGTGAACAAATTGCACAAGTCTTTGTGAAAAATTTGCAAAAATTTTTCACAAAGACTTAATCAGTCTAACTATTGTGATTCACTATGAAGCATAAGCACTCTAAAGCCGCTCGCAGAGCCGCTGTGACGCTTGTGACGCTTTGTGTTGCTTTGTGACGCTTCCTGTGACGCTTTGCATCGGCCTCCCAGGCGGCTGTGACGCTTTGTGACGCTTTTTGCACGGATTTTTAGACCTGCAAAACAGGTCTAACCATAGCCAAAGATACTATCGCTCATGCGATAATATAGACATTCACTAACGGTATGTGACATACTCAACCATTATATGCTTTTACTAAAAAAGAGGCTCGATCCTCATGTGGAGGTTTCCCTATGTCCTCGGTTTTTCCACCCAACAGGCCAGCTCCGGCCAAACCCTGCCAACGCTGCGGCGCGCCGCTGCCAACCAATGAGCTGACATGCCGCAATTGTGGCTACCAGCACATGCCCACTCGCAGCAATACAGGTCAGCTGCATGCTGCCTGGGGAAAATTTCTGCCGCCGGAATCTGGCCCCGATCAGTCATGGCACCCCGCCATGCCAACCAGCGCCTTTCCACAGCTCTCCTTCCCACAGCAGGGGCTCCCCCGGCAACAAGAAAGCTTCTCACGTGGAGCTACCGGCAATGCACGGCCGCTTACCGGTCAGCTGGCAGGCCCGGGTCAGCAGCCGCGTCCTCCATTCGGTGGACCGCCTTCTTTTCCGCAACAACCCACACCTTCACAACAACTCCGACCTGGTGGGCCACCTCCATTCCCTCACCAGCCACCATTCAACGGCCCTACGTCTGGCAGGTTTCCCCCCAACGAAAGGTTTGGTAGTTCACCTGAGATTGCTTCCCCTCCAGCCAGAAAGCGGAATGGGAAGCCGCTTCTGATCTTTCTGGCTGTGCTCGTCATTGTCATCCTGATCGGGGGAAGCTGGTGGGGGTACGGCTATTTCACCGCACAAAATAACGCGCAAAATCCACAGACATCGCCAGCGGCTACCTTTGTTCCCAAAAAGCCTCCACTCTTCGCGGATTCCTTCAAAGACAACACCAACGGCTGGAGTACCATCAGCCAGACCGGCAAATTCTCCGCCTCCGTGGGCAATGGCGCACTGACGCTGGAAAATAACGATCACAAAATGCTCTGGGAAGCAGTACCCAACAAAACTAAGGACAAAACCAGAGCCTACGGCGATTTCAACGATTTCAAACTGCTTGTTGATATCACATTGACCAAAGG
>JAFMRP010000982.1 GCA_017354095.1 Ktedonobacteraceae bacterium | reverse complement strand
TTTATGGACTATTGCGATTGGTTTCGCGCAAAACTATACCCAGTTTCTGATTCTGTTCGCGATTGCCACCATTGGCACCGTGTCTGCTACGCCCATCATGACGGAAATTATTGGGGATCTTTTTCGCGATAATGAGCGTGGGAGGGCGATAGGTTTTGTGTATGGTGCGCTCGCTCTGGCGGGATCGCTCACGACACCGCTTTTGGGCCAACTGGCGAACGTCCCGCACGGCTGGCGTGTTGCTTACTATATCATTGGTGGGATCATGGCCATATCTGGACTTGTTATTCTGGTTGGCGTGTATGATCCCGGGCGCGGCGCCACCGAGGCTGGACGGGCGCGCACTGCCAACCAGTCAGCGCAGATTTCGAGTTTGAAGTGGAGCGAGGTCAAGCAGCTTTTCACTATTCCGAGCTATATTCTCATGCTCATCTCGCGCATCCTCAGTGGACATTTGCTGCTGCAGTCCTTTGGCATAGTCTATATGGTCACGGTGCTACATTTTAGCACGGCGCAGGCGGCCGTTGCTTACGGTGGGTCCTACTTCGGCTACACTGTTGGCACTTTCGTGGGTGGTTTTGTCGTGGACCAGCTCAACAAATGGAGTCCAAGCTATGGACGTGTGTTAAGTTTGCAACTGGCGCAGGCCCTGTTCGCGGTCGTTGCTCTTTTTATGCTCATCTTTAGCGGGAACAATATGGGCCTGGTTATAGCCTTTTTCTTTGTGCTGTTCTTCTTGCAGGGGGTAAATCCTGGTATCAATCGCCCAATCGTCTATTCAGTAACGCCATCGGCACTGCGCGGAGCTGCCTTTGCCGTGATGGTCTCGATTGTGGAGTCGATTGGTTGGGCTATCTATAACCTGCTGGCGGGCTTTCTGGGCGATATTTTTGGCCTGCAGGCTATCTTTTTTGTAGTGCTGGTGGTTCTGATGGTGGCCAACGCGGCGGTGATTTTTTTGCTCTATCGGACCTACTGGCCTGATGTGCAGAGGCTTCAGGCACAACTTGCCGAACAGCAGATGAGCGCGGAAGGGGCGTAGAAAAGCATGAGCGTGTTGAGTCACGATGAACAATTTCCTGATAAGGAAGAGTATGGCGTCAGGCCGGGTCCGCCAGCTTTTCAGGTGATGGTCAAACCACGGGGCTCTATCTGCAACCTGGACTGCAAATACTGCTTCTACCTGGCGAAGGAAGCGCTCTATCCAGAGGCGAGTTTTCGCATGAGTGACGAACTGCTGGAGGAGTACATTCGCCAGTACATCGCCGCGCAGCGTGTACCGGAAGTGGTTTTTGCCTGGCAGGGTGGCGAACCAACGCTGATGGGATTGGAGTTTTATCGCAAGGCTGTAGCGCTGCAAGAGAAGTATCGCCGGCCTGGCATGAGGATTCTCAACGCGCTACAGACCAATGGAACGCAACTGGACGACGAGTGGTGTGCTTTTTTTCGCGAGCAGAACTTTCTGATCGGGCTGAGTCTTGATGGTCCCCGCCCGCTGCACGACGCCTATCGTGTTGATAAGGGCGGTCAGCCTACCTTCGACAAAGTGATGGCTGGCCGGGAACTGCTGCTGCGTCACCGGGTTGCGTTCAATGTTCTCACCTGTGTCCACGCGGCCAACGCAGCTTATCCTCTCGACGTCTATCATTTCCTACGCGATGAGGTTGGAGTTGAGTTTATGCAGTTTATCCCTATTATCGAGCGTGAGCATCCGCTGCGTTTCCAGGAAGGAACAATGGTTAGCCCGCGCTCGGTGAGCGGGGAAGCCTATGGGCAGTTTCTCAACATGATCTTCGACGAGTGGGTTCGGCGTGATGTTGGACGCGTGTTTGTGCAAATCTTTGAAGCCGCACTGGCTAGCTGGCTGGGGGGGCCTTCTGGTCTCTGTATTTTTGATGAGACCTGCGGGCGCGGCCTGGCCATGGAGCATAACGGCGATGTGTACTCCTGCGATCATTTTGTCGAGCCGCGTCACAAGCTTGGCAATATGCAGGTTATTCCCCTGGCCGAACTCGCCGGTTCGGCCAGGCAGCGTAGCTTCGGCCTGTCCAAGCGCGAAACCCTACCACGCTACTGCCGGGAGTGTTCTGTGCGATTTGCCTGTAATGGGGGCTGCCCAAAGGATCGCTTCATAGAGACGCCCGACGGCGAGGCCGGGCTGAATTATCTGTGCGCGGGCTACAAAGCCTTTTTTACACATGTGGATAGGCCCATGAGGCAGATGGCTGCTCTGGTGAGCCGGGGGTGTTCGCCGGCCGATGTAATGGAATTCCTATAGCCATAAGAGAGATTTTCAAGTTGTTTTTCGCGGAGCCAGTGAGCTCAGGAATGACTCGACGGTTTCTCGCCAGGCCTGGGGTTGTTCGAGGTGCAGGTCGTGGCCAGCATTGGCGATCCGGGTATAGTGTGCATGGGGGAGGCGTTGGGCCATAGCCTGTATCTGCTGTTGGGGCACAAAGCTGTTCGCGCCGCCTACCAGCAGTGTGGGGCAGCGGACCTGGTCCCACTCGTGCCAGTAGTCCCGGATGCCTTGCTCAGCGGCGGAACGGAGCATATGTTCTTTGTGGAATTGTGGCCAGTAGCCATCGGGGCGCTCTTCAAGCACTTCGATCCAGGTCTGGGCATAGAGTGTATCGCCGCCGAAAAACGTTCTGGCGTCGGCCAGCGTGGGGAAGGGGAGCGGCCATGAATCCAGCCATTTGCTTACCATTTGCCGGGCTGAGGGGCTCGCGTCCGGGGTAGCTTCTACACAGATCAACGCACGCACGAGATCGGGCCTGCGCGCGGCCACCAGGAACGCGTGTTGTCCGCCTATTGATTGGCCAATGAGGATAACGGGGGCGAGATGGAGCTGCTCAATGACGGCGATGCAGTCGTTGACATACTCGTCCCGGGAGTAGGTGGTGTCTGGCTTGTCGCTCATGCCGTGCC
>JAFMRP010000981.1 GCA_017354095.1 Ktedonobacteraceae bacterium | reverse complement strand
GAATTTCACCGGCGTGGCTATTTTGCCTCCTACCTGGAAAGCTTGAAGCAGCTTTACGCACCGCGTCTGCAGGCTATTGTCTCAGCACTGCGCAAGCATTTGCCTGATGTACCGTTCGCTGAGCCACAGGGTGGCTTCTTTATCAGTGTAACCCTTCCTGGAGCTCGCGATCTACTCCGCCGCGCCCGTGAGGTTGGTCTGACATTGAGCGATGGAAGAGCTTTTTTCGCTGATCCAATCGATGCAAGCGCCGAGCTACCAGGCGAGAGTTTCGTACGCCTCCCCTTCTGCGCTCTCACGGAAGAACAGATTGAAGAGGGTGTCAGGCGGCTAGCGGAACTGGTATAACCCGATAAGATTGCGGTGGGGCGCAGAGGAGGTAGCTCCCCACCGCGAGCCAAGTCCCTGAAGTCCATTCTAAAAAAGAGATGCGAGCAGGGGTACGAAGATGAATCAGAAAAGTCAGGCACGACAGCAGTTTGATGCCATTGTTGTGGGCGCCGGACCTGCTGGCAGCAGCGCGGCCCTGGCGCTGGCACGTTCTGGCCAGCGCGTCGCACTGATCGAACGTGGAGAGTACGCCGGAGCAAAGAACGTCTCGGGTGCGGCCCTCTACGCACCTGGCCTGCTCGCTCCGCTGCTGCCCAACTACTGGGAAGAAGCCCCGGTTGAACGCTACCTTACCCGGCGCGTGCTCACCTTCTTGAGCCGCGATTCCGCTGTCTCCATCGACTTTCGCAGCAATCATTTCAACCAGCCCTCCTACAATGGTTTCACCATTCTACGCCCCAAATTTGATCGCTGGCTGGCCGGCAAGGCTCAAGAAGCAGGAGCGCTGTTGATTACATCGACGGTGGTTGATGACCTGCTCTATGAGGGCGAGCGCGTGATCGGCGTGCGCTGCCGGCGCGAGCAGGGCGATTTATATGCTCCAATTGTGATTGCGGCGGATGGAGCAAATTCGTTCCTGGCGAAAAAGGCCGGTCTGCAGCGTGAGTTACGCGCCGATGAGATGACGCTGGGAGTGAAAGAAGTTCTGAGATTGGATGCGCGCACCATCGAAGAACGCTTCAATCTGAACGGCGATGAGGGGATGACGAATGAATATCTGGGCTACTCCTCAGGCGAGGTCAAAGGTGGCGGCTTTCTCTATACGAACCGTGATACACTCTCTATCGGCGTCGTTGTACAGATCGCCTCGCTGGCCGAGAAGAAGGTTCGCGCCTACGATCTGCTCGATCAGTTCAAGCAGCATCCGGCAGTAGCGCCGCTGTTGCGTGATAGTGTGACGCTAGAGTACTCTGCGCATATGATACCCGAAAGCGGCTGGGCGATGCTACCCAAGCTCTCACGCGCCGGACTGCTAGTAACCGGCGATGCCGCTGGCTTTGTCTTTGCTACCGGGCTATTTCTTGAGGGGATAAACTTCGCGATTGCATCAGGGCTGGCAGCGGCCGAGACGGCGAAAGAGGCACATACCGATGGCGACTTTTCAGCGCGAAGCCTGGATCGCTATCGTCGGAGGCTGGAGTCCAGCTTTGTGCTGCAGGATTTGAAGCGGTTTCGTCACGCACCCTCCTTCGTTACCAGCGAGCGGATGCAGAATGTCTATCCTGAGATTATTTGCGAAGCGGCGGAACGCATTTTTCGTTCTGACGGCACACCGCGCTACAAGCTCGGACGTACGATTCTGAACGTCATGCGTGGCAAGGTGTCGCTGCTCTCGTTGCTGCGCGATGGCTGGCGAGCAAGTCGAGCGCTATTTTTCTAGCGGAAGGTGACCTATGCAACCTATCGAAGAACGCCTGGAGCTGGTGCGCTTCAACATTGATAAGACGCCACATATCCGTCTCAATCGTGAGGCTTGCAAGGGCTGTGATACGACCCCCTGCGTCTATGTCTGTCCAGCGGGTCTCTTTGAGTTGCTGAGCGGTGAGATGCATTTTTCCTATGAGCACTGCCTGGAATGCGGAACATGCTATGTGGCATGCGAGCGCAAGGCCATCGAATGGGAATACCCACGCGGCGGCTGGGGCGTGAGCTTCCGCGCCTCCTAAAAAGTGAGAGAGATGATGCGCATCTGTGTCTGTGTAAAGCAAACGCCCGACAGCGCCTCTGTTTATGTCGATCCCATTAGCGGGCAGATCGACATGGAGCGCTTTGTGCACGTGCTCAATCCAGCTGATGCCTGCGCTGTTGAGGCAGCGGTACGGCTCAAAGAGCAGTTTGGAGGAGAAGTGATTGCCCTTACCCTCGGCCCTCAGGATGCTGAAGCGGCATTGCGCGTGGCCCTGGCGAACGGAGCCGACAAAGCGCTGCGCCTGTGGCAAGCGGGAGCCGATACCTGGGATGCCTTGATGGTTGCAGCAGCGCTCAGCACCGGCATCCAACAAACCGTCGGTCGGACTGATCTTATAATGTGCGGCAACATCTCCAGCGATTGGGGCAGCGGAATCGTTGGGCCAGCCATGGCAGAGCTTCTTGATCTACCCCAGGTCACAGGCGTTACAAAACTCCAGGCAGCACTGGAGGACAAGGCCCTCAAACTCAGACTTACGCGCAGACTGGAACGCGGCTATCGTGAACTGTTAGAGGCTGAGCCACCGCTGTTGATAACGACCAGCGTGGATCTCAATGAGCCACGCTATCCCTCTCTCCCGGCTCACATGACGGCACTGCAAGCCACCATTCCCGTAATTGAGCCCACTCTCGACAGCGGCTGGCACGAGACCGCCCCCACCACGCTGCTCGAAATACACACACCGCGACCGCTGCCACGACGCATCGCCGCCCCGAACAGCAAGCACAGCCCATTCCAACGCATCGGTGAAATCATTTCTAGCGGCGCCACAGGCCGTCAGACACACCTGGTCGAGGGCTCGCCAGAAGAACTGGCCGGCACCCTGGTCACGTTTCTCAAAGAGAGGGAGT
>JAFMRP010000191.1 GCA_017354095.1 Ktedonobacteraceae bacterium | reverse complement strand
AAGCCTTTGTATTTGATCATCTCCTTCTTACGGTCCACAATGTATGTGTACCCTTCCGCATCCACATGCCCGATATCACCACTATAGAACCAGCCGTCTCGTAGCACACTTGCGCTCTCCTCCGGTGCTTTCCAGTACCCCTGCATGATCTGGGGGCCGCGAATAACGATCTCCCCATCTTCTCCTACCGGCAATTCTCGCTCGCCCGTCTCGATATCGACAACCTTCTGCTCTGTGTTGTGGACCGGCATTCCCACACTATCAATGCGAATCAGGCTTGGATCACCTGGCTGCGCGTGCGTCAGCGGCGAGGCTTCCGTCATGCCATAGCCCTGCACCACGATCACTCCAGACTTTTCCTGTAGCTTGCGCGCAGGATCCATGGGCAGCGGCGCCGCACCTGAGAAGATATATTTCACCGTTTTTAGCTTGCTCAGGTCAACAGGCGCGTTGGCCAGCGCCAGTACAATTGGCGGGACGGCGAAGTAGTAGGTCACCCCGTGCTTCTCGCACAGTTCCAGCGATTGCAGCAGGTCAAAGCGCTCCATCATGACCTGAGTGCCACCACAGGCCAGGAAACCACCCGTGAGCATGACACCATAGATATGGTAGAACGGCAGGAAGAGCAGCGCGATATCCGTGAAGTTGGTGCGCAGAGATGTTGTAAATTGGAGATTGTTGACTGTCAGGTTCCTGTGTGTGAGCATCGTACCCTTGGGCAGGCCGGTCGTTCCCGATGAGTAGGGCAGCGCTACCAGGTCGTCTCCACTGATCTCAACATGCGGTGGCTGTCCGTGCGAGGAGCGGCGCATGAGCGTTGCGAACGGGATAGCCTCCTCGAAGCCCTCTGGCACACTCTCTCCTGTGACCAGGATGTGCTTGAGGTTCGGCAACTGCTTCTGTTCCAGCACTAGGCGCAGCACTGGCAGCAGCTCGCGCTGAATGAGCAGACCCTTCGCCTCGGAGTTTTCCAGCTGATAGGCAACTTCACGCTCTTTGTAGCCCGGATTCATGGGGCTGACTACTACACCTATTGAGGCGGCGGCAATAAAGGTAATAGTATACTCCGGCCGGTTCGTTGTGAACAGGCAGAGATGGTCCCCTTTGCGCAATCCTAGATCGTAGAGCCCATTCGCGATACAGTTCACCATCGAGACGACTTCCCGATACGTGAACATCTGGTTGTGATAAATAATGGCTGCTCGATCCGGGTTGCGCTCGGCTGCTCTGCGCAACAAATGATCATACGGCACGTCAGGAAAATCAACAGGAGGGCGGAATAGTTCTGGGGCTATCATTTTGTCAGGCATGCCAGTGTCCTTTCTGTCTCAACTCTGAGTTCGCAGAAGACCATACAGGGCATAACGCTCCCCCCGGAAAAGAGGGGCTTTACCTTGAGAACTTGCTCTGTAGCATACTCCAGTTTAAGCAGGGATGCAAGTGGCAACTATCTGGCTCTCTGGCTAACCATCTGGCGTTTGTGCGACAATAAAACAAGCAGCTACTACGCGACCCTGCTGTGCATACTACTCTCGATGCTAGCCAGGATAACCTGATGCAAAAAAAGTTTCGTCCACTAGCCCCCGGTACCTATCGTCTCGCGCCCGGCGTTCGCCTGCTGCCACGAGGCAGCAGCACCGCCGCGTTCTGTGACTATCCCCTGCGCATCGTTCCCTTGTCTCCTCTGGCCGCTCAACTGTTATCACACTGCTCCAAAGAGCAGCATCCCGCGCGATTGGCCGCCGATCTGGCTTTGCCCACAGGCAAGATTGCCGCCCTCTGCGAGCAGCTACGCTGGAAGGGCTTGCTGCTTGCTGGACCACCTGAGCCGCTCACCAAGTGGCCGCCCGTTTCTATAGTGGTACCTTCTTACAACCGTTCTGCACAGCTTGCTCGCTGCCTGCGCTCTCTTCTGGAAATGGATTATCCAGCGCTAGAGATTATCGTTGTTGACGATGGCTCCACCGACGATACTTCTGCTCTGTTGCAAGATCTAGAGCGGGAGGCAACCTCTAAAAATATTGCCCTGCGAACCATCCGCCACGCCTGTTCTATGGGTGCTGCGCTCGCTCGTAACAGCGGTACATCTGTAGCCCGTTATAACTTCATCGCCTATATCGACAGCGACTGTGTGGCCTCACCAGCCTGGCTCAAAGAGCTTGTCCCCGCTTTTCGAGACCACCATATCACTGCCGTAGGTGGCATGATTCGCGCCTACGAGCGACGTTCACTGCTGGGGTGCTATGAAGATGTTTGCTCCTCGCTCTGCATGGGGACCCAGCCTCGGCGCCTGGATGCCATCTTCACCTATCTGCCAACCGCTAACTTCTTGCTGCGTCGTACTGCCTGGCAACGGATCGATGGCTTTTCCGATCTCCGTTTTGGCGAGGATGTGGACTTCTGCCGCCGCCTGCTGCACAGTGGCGCACAGATCCACTATCTCCCTTACGGGGTCGTCTATCACGACTATCGTACCACGCTTCAAACCTTTGCCGAGACGCGCATTGTCTATGCCTCGTCCGAGGCCACATTGCAGGCGCTTCACCCCGAGATGCGCCGTGTACTACTCCTGCCCCCGGTACCGGCTAGCTTTGCTGGCCTTCTCATCCTTGCTGCCTGCAGCCTGCTCATGGCCCCGTTTTCGCTTTTTCAGCCAGCTTTCTCCCTCGTATCGCTCTTTTCTAGCCTGGCGGCGCTGCTGCTCACTCTCATTACTTCTCACCAGCGCCACAACCAGGTCCAGGCACACGGATTTCGCATAGCTTCAAGAACACTTCTCATTGCTACACTGCGTGCTCATCTCTCCTATACCTATCACCTCTGCCGCCACCTGACTCGCTACTATACCCTGCCGCTGGTGCTGCTGGGCCTGTTATTCCCTCCATTGCTGCTCCTACCATCTGTCCTCTATGCCATTGTCATCGGCGTCGACTATACGCGCCTGCGTCCCACTATGAGCCTGTGGCACTATATCCTCGTCGCCCTGCTCGACGACTGCTCCTATGCTCTGGGTGTGCTCAAGGGCTGTCTCCAGCGCAAAACCTGGAAACCCCTCGTCCCACTGCTGAAAAAGCGCCTCGACGCGTAAGCTAGCGCAGCACGCACTCAGGATCTCTAATATTCAGCTTCTGATGCACAAACCACTTCGTCGCAGGACAGCCTCCATGACAGTTGTCATACTGCCCACAGCCAGAGCAGGCACCACCGCCCATCTTCCGGTAGTAGTCAAAAAGCGTCGAGCGCTGCCAGATCTCCTTGAAACTCTGCTCATGCAGATTGCCAGCCTCGAACTCAGGTGCCTGGAAAAAAGCGCAGGGATACACCTCACCCTCCGGGCAGATGCAACAGGTAGCCGTTGCCGCCCCGCAGACGTCCAGGCCTGCCAGTTTGTGCCCAAAAGCGTTCAGGTGGAAGAACGAATCCGCCGTTAGCACATCAGGGTGCGCTCTTAGCCACGCGCTAAACTCTTCGTATTGCTCGTGTGTTGGGTGCAACTCCGCCCACACATCCTGCCCGCGTCCCGATGGGCGCAGCCGCGTGACGCGCAGCCTGGCGTTATGGCTGCTGGCAATCTCGTAGAGCCGGTCCAGTTCATAGAAACTGTGCCGTGTCAGCACGCTATTGACCGTCAATTCATGCCCTGCCTCCCCCAATAGCTCCAGACCGCGCAGCGCCTGCTCAAAAACGCCCGCGCCGCGAATACGATCATTCGTCTCTGGCGTGCCTCCGTCCAGGCTGACCTGAAAATACAGCGGTGCGAACTGCCTCAGACGCCGTGCGCGCTCCCGGGTAATCAATGTCCCGTTCGTGCTGATGCACATCACCAGTTCCCGCTCGCTACAGCGCTTCAGCACATCCCAGATTGCGTGATACATAAACGGCTCGCCACCACCAAAGTGAATCTGAAAAACCTGCATCTCCGCCATCTCATCTACCA
This sequence comes from Ktedonobacteraceae bacterium, assembly GCA_017354095.1. Classification (GTDB taxonomy): domain Bacteria; phylum Chloroflexota; class Ktedonobacteria; order Ktedonobacterales; family Ktedonobacteraceae; genus Bu33. Next base: position 4,029 of record JAFMRP010000191.1, on the reverse strand, counting down.
GTGCCAGCGCCTGTTCCTTGCTCAACTCACGTGGCCTGCGCCTCCCTGACGACGAGAGACAATGTATACACGCGATGTTACAGGCTGCCGTAATCTCCCACGTGACCGTAATCGGCGCCGACAGGCCGCCCTGCAAGAAGTGTTGCGAGCCACGCTGGGGAGCCATCTCGCCGGTCTGGCGCAGCGCCTTCAGTGCCGCCGGATGAATCGCGCTGTCCTTCCGCCGTGAGCCGCGCCCGATAAAGCGTACAAGTTCCGCCATTCGACGATCTCCTCTCGTGCTGCTACTCTCTGACTTCCAGGTAGCCACGTCGCGCCAGGTCGGCGAACACGTTAAATAATTTCTGCTGAGCGGCTTCTGAATAGCCTCGGTTCTCCAGTGCGGCATTCACATGTCCGTGATACCGCTGCTGGCTGGTAATCAGTAGCTCAATTAATGGGGGGGAATTAACAAAAGAGAGCGCGCCACGATCGGCGCAGCCATACTTGTAGAGGATGCCGCCAAAGGCTTCACGACGAATTTTTACTTCGGCGACCAGGTGATACTGTGTGGCAACTTGCGACATTGTCTGCTTGCCTCCCTGAATACACAAGGCAAAAGCGCTCCATTACGCCCCGCCTCACTCTCCTGTACAAGCAAGCATACCCAACACCACTACCACCAGTCAAGCATTCAGACAACAAGCGCCTCAAGAATGCCGTGTGCCAGGACCTTGTTCGGCGCCCTGGCAAACATTCCAATGAAACAGGTTATCTGGTTGCTAGCGCTTGAAGCATCATGCGTGCAGTTGTCTCATCCTGTACATTTACAAGCATCTCAATCACTAGTTCCAGTTGATCTGCACTCGCAACCTTGCTCACCCGCTCCTGTGCTAGTTCTGTCAGCTCAGGGAAACGGCCTCGCACCATACTGAGCGCGATCCGTTGTAATGCTTTGACCTCGCCTATCTTTTCTCCCCGAGCCTCTCCCCGAGCCTCAGACTCCGCTTTCAGTTTCTGGATGTAGGGGTCATTCTCCAGCAAGTCGTTCCACATGCTCACACGCTCCAGTACTTGCTCTTTCTCTTCTAGCATGATCGTCTCACTCCTCCGTAACAACACACTGAACCATTTCAACTGTTGCGCTAAGTGGACCTGGTCATTCTGGTAATATTCTAGCATTTCTTCGATAGCCTGCAACAGCAAGCTGGCGCTGGCTCCCCGCATCACCGGTAGCAGCGCATACATACTTACATGATGCCCCGCCACATACGTCTGCGCCTCTCGCTGCCAGAGCACGATCACCTGAAAACGAAAAGTGACCAGTTCCTCTTCGCCGCTCCATTCCTGGTACGGTGAGACCACCGTTTTGACCGGGAAGGGATAGACAATGATCGAGATCACTGGCAGCTCATATTTCTGGTGAAAATAAGCGTGATAGTTGAGCAGGCGCGCTCCCATCCGATGGTCAGTCCCTGACTCGAACTCGATGTGCAGGATATGCGGTCGTTGCCGGTACGCGACCCGGTACACCCGGTCGACACGCAGCGGCGTCCTGAGCGTCTCGATGGTGAGCGTCTCCTGGTAGCTCACCCCAGCCAGAGAGTGGGGCAACACCTCCTGTTCATGCCCTTCCAGCATCGATTTCAGGACGGTATCGTACGCTTGCTGCTCGGCGTGAAGCGTTTGCTCGCGGTGGGTGTGTCTCGCCATGCCACGTTGCCTCCTCCTCAATTTCATCCATTATAACACATCAATACAATGCATGCAATCGTGTCGATTGATAGCCCTTGTACTTCTTCAAAACTGATGGTATTCTAAAATTATCTTGTGTTCAGTTCATGTGTCAGGGAGATAGTTCTAATGTCAGAGAAACCCCACTTGTCTGAAGAAGTCACAGCAATAGAGCAAACAACCGATCCCGCCGAGATGCCCCAGGATGAACTGCTGAATGAGGAAATTTTTGAGGAAGAGTTGATCATCGAAGACTTCACTATCGATGGCATCTGCGGTGTCTACTAACCCGCGTTTCCTTAATCGTGTCGTGCTGATTACCGGCGCGGCCCGTGGTATGGGGCGCACGCACTCTCTGGCCTTCGCACACGAGGGCGCGCGGCTCGTCCTGTGTGACGCCTGCCGGCAGTATGATAGCGTACCCTACCCGCTCGCGCAGCCGGATGAACTGGCCGATCTTGTTCATGAGATCGAGCGTCTGGGCCGGCCCGTGATTGCGGAACAGGTGGATGTAACTGACCTCGCGGCCATGCAGGCCCTGGCGGATCGCGCGCTCAGTGAACTGGGACCAGTCGATATCGTGGTGGCCAACGCTGGTCTGTATTCATTCGCTCCTTCCTGGGAACTCAGCGAAGCGCAGTGGGATGAGACCATTGCCGTCTGCCTCAAAGGCGTCTGGATCACCTGCAAGGTCTGCATTCCACAGATGTTGCCCGGCCGTTCCGGCAAAATTATCTGTATCGCTTCGACGGCTGCCCAGAAGGGCATGGCGAACCTTGCCCATTATGTTGCCGCTAAGCATGGAGTGCTCGGCCTCGTCAAAACCCTGGCCATCGAGCTGGCTCCTTACAATATTAATGTCAACGCGGTCAGTCCTACGAGTATCGATACGACTATGTGTCGGAACCAGGCTCTCTACGATGTGTTCGCCGGAGGACCCGGTCCGCTGGCTACCCACGAACATATGCTGGAACTGATGAATCAGCTGAATCTGTTCTCTGATCGCGATCTGCTGCCACCGGAAGCGGTAAGCGCCGCTGTGTTATGGCTGGCCTCCGATGAGGCACGCCACATAACCGGCAGTGTCCTGCCCGTTGATGCCGGCTACCTGACTCGCTAGCGTTAGCATCCTCGATTCGTTCTAACTGGTAAAGGCAAGGAAAGCATGAGTGCGTTCCCTTTGAGCGCGATGGTCGGACAGCAGAAAACGCGCCTCGCCCTGGTCCTCAACGCCATCGATCCCTTGATTGGCGGCGTGCTCATCTGCGGCCGGCGAGGTACCGGCAAATCCACGGCTGTACGCGCCCTTGCGAACCTGCTTCCACCCTTGACCGGCGTCTCCGACTGCCCCTATTTCTGTGATCCCTACGATGAGCGCTGGATGTGTGCGCAATGTCACGCGCGCATTGCTCGTGCTGAAACCCTTCCACGACTTCAGCGCCCGGTGCCGCTGGTTACATTACCACTGCATGCCAGCGAGGACCGTGTCTCCGGCAGCTTCGATCTTGCCACCGCTCTGGAGCAGGGTGCGCTCCGCTTTGAACCCGGAGTGCTGGCCCAGGCCAATCGCGGCATCCTCTACATCGATGAGATCAATCTGCTCAGCGACCATATCGTCGATCTTTTGCTGGATGCAGCAGCCCTTGGCGTACATCATGTTGAGCGCGATGGCATTTCGCTCACCCACCCGGCACGCTTTATCCTGGTTGGCACGATGAATCCCGAGGAAGGAGAGCTGCGCCCTCAACTCCTTGAGCGTATAGGTCTCTTTGTCACTACCGAGGATCTACTTGATCCTACCATACGCGTGGCGCTGGTCGAGCGCCGCCTGGCTTATGATGCCTCACCTGCCATTTTTATTGCCCAGTGGTTCGAGGCTGAGAAGCAGCTGCGTGAGCGCATCCTCTGTGCCCGCGATCTCCTGCCATCCATTGCCCTGTCCGCCTATCAGCGCCGGTTTATAGCCTACCTGGTTGACCATGTCTCACTCGCTCAGGGCCACCGCGGCGACCTTATGGTTGCACGTACCGCCCGGGCGCTGGCGGCCTGGGAGAACCGTTCTAGCGTGCTGCAAAGCGATATCGAGCAGGCCGCGGCCCTGGCTCTGGCGCATCGTTCCCGCTCTCCTGGTTCATTCGCCTACCATCTCTCACGGGCGCTTGAGCAGTTCTCTGCCGCCCTACCTACCGATCAACCTCAGGAACTGGCCACGCTTGACGATGATCTCGATCTTGACCGGCGCCGAGATGAGCGCGAAGGCGCGGCTGGCCTCTCTCGCCCTCTACGCGGCGCCGATGACCTGGCCCAGCTGGAATC
>JAFMRP010000980.1 GCA_017354095.1 Ktedonobacteraceae bacterium | reverse complement strand
CATCTTTTCCGGTCCGTTGGAATTGAGACCAATGAGCGAGATGCCAGGGAAAGCAACATCGTGCAGCGTGGCATAGCCCTCATTTGTGAAGACACGCTCCCAGATCTCCAGAACCAGCTCAGCAGCATCGGCGTTACCCATACGCGTATGAAGCATGGCTGCCCACGGCATGCACCAGCCGGACCAGTTGCCCATACCTTCGGCGATCCAGTGATTGATCGAGCGCTTAATGATTGCCTCCCACTCTGGATCGGTGGGATCGAGCACATCAAAAGGTGTCAGGCCCGCCAGGTGCGAGTGGTGACGATGGCTCTCCTCCAGCGGCGTGCCCTCCCACAGCATGATCTGTCCCGGCTCACCCTCAACGCAGGCGCGCGGCAGCCGCTCGCGCAGCTCCTGCCATGCCGGGAGCGGTTCCTCGCCCAGCACCCGCGCCGTGTGCTGCAGGGCCTCACAGAGCCAGTGAATGCAGGCAAGCTGGAAGCTGGCGTTGCGCCCCCAGGCATCGATGCGACTGCTGCGATATTCGGGCGAGACGCTGACTGGAAGTACAAAATGACCGCCCTCACGCTGCAGCATGGCCTCATAAACGCGCAGCGCTCCCTGCATAAAGGGATAGGCTATCTCGCGCAAAAACGCGTCATCGCCGCCGTAAAGCCAGTAGTCATACATCATTTTCGAGATCCAGGCTGTGCATCCGTGATCGACCGTGCCGCTCCAGAAGCCGCTGATAATCACACTGCGATCATCGACGGCGTGCGGAAGCATCAACCCATCGTCGATGCCGACGAAGTAGCGCGCGTTCTGGCGCAACTGCTCGCGCCAGCTCCATACCATCTCAAAAAGCGGGCGCAGGTGCTCCAGCCGGTTGCCTCGATAGGCGGGCCAGTAGCACATTTGAACGTTAATGTTGAAGTGGTAATCGTTGGACCAGGGCGGCATCTGGTATTCTTCGATCCAGGAGCCTTGCAGCGTTGCCGGCACACCCTGTGGGGCGGTGAGCCCGGCGAAGCGGTACATGCCATAGTAATAGCGAAACGCCAGCTTCTCGTGTGGAATATCGATACGCGGTACGCTGGCCCAGTAGGCCTCCCACCAGCCAGCATTGCGCTGGAGCAGCCACTCGCCGCCAGCCTGGACGGCCTGGTCAAGTAGATGCGAGGCCGCCGCCCTGGCTGCGTCACCCTGCTCTCCATAGACAGCGGTGATCCACAGTTCCTGGCCGGTGACGCGGTAGCCCAGGCAGAGAGGCGGATCAGCAGGACGTGCCTGCACCCATCCGGCCAGTTCTGGCGTATCATAGAAGGCCGGGGGCTCAAACGAGATCGAACGCAGATATTCGCCGACGTAGTCCCAGGCGCTCACACGCTCGATACGTGGAGCGGGGAGATCTGCGGGCAGATGCACATATAGCAGCATATCGTGCATCGAGAGGTTGAATGTGACCTCGCGCACGTTGTCCTGACCGTCGGCAAGGGATATCCTGGCCTCGCCACTCTCCAGGTGCAGGCTACCACCATCGAGCCGCCAGGGGTCGGGAAATATCAGTTCCAGCCTGCCCAGGGGAAGCATGCTGGGACGCCGTGGCTGGCCGGGAGGAGTCGGACCACCATGAAAAATTGCATCCAACCCTTCCTCATCCTTGCTCACCAGCAGTTCTTGAATGCGTGCGAAGGTCATCTGTTCATTCCAGACCAGGCCGCCACGATGATCCCAGAAATCAGCACGGTTCAGGGTGATGCGCAGCACATTACCCTCACCCCAGATCAGCGCACCCAGCGTGCCATTGGCCTGCGGTATGCCGGTATGCGTACGCGGCAGAGGAAATTTCCAGTGTATATCGTGAATCACGATAGCTCCCTTTCTTCAGCAAGATAACAGACGAAGAGGCGCGCCGAATGCTCCGGCAGGCCCGTGACGCGCAGTTCTGCGCTGTGCGGCCCCAGATCCTTCCCGCTCCAAAAGTCGTGAAGACGGCAGGGGCCGGGCAGCCTGACCACGACATCAGATGGCTCATCATCCCAGTTGAAGAGACAGATTTTGAGGTGATCAGTAAACTGCATCCAGCCGACACAGCAGGTGATATCCTCAAAGCGTGCGGCCACGCCTGTGGGCGGCAACAGTTTGCGCAGCAGCGCCAGTTTCTCCGTGGGCAGGTTCTCCATCTGATCTCCGGCCAGCACCATACCACCCGTCGCGTAGATAGCGGTAGCGTGGAAGAGAAATTCGTCAGGCGTAGCAGACGGGCGCGGCTTTTTCTCACCGCCGGGCGCAACCAGGCTGATGGGCTTATTCTCCAGCACCACGCAATCGGGATCGTTGATCCATAGCCGGCCATGCTGCCAGTTGCGCAGAAAGCTTTCGCGTGCCACCGGAGCTATAATCTCCCAACTGCGCGCGATATCACCACTGACGCGCATACCATGTACCAGGCCAAGCGATGGCCACATAGGCGCATTGCAGCCCAGAACGAAGCTATCGGCGCTCGCACCTCGCAAAATCGCTTTCATGCCGCGTCGATACGCTTCAACACGTGTGGCACGAGCATCATAGTGGTAGCCACCGTGCAGCGCGCCCCACACCTGGGCGTCCAGCTTAAAATAGCGGCAGCCCCACTCCTCGCGCATCGTACGAAAGATCCGCTCCAGATGCGCCCGCGCCCCAGGGTGCGTACCGTCGAGCATATACCAGGGGCCGCGCCGCCAGCCACCAAACGAGTAGCGATTTGAGGGCAACGGCTCGCCATGCTCGTCGCTCACAAACCACTCGGGATGCTCATGCAGGATCTGCGACTGCTCCTCGGCGATGAAGGGAGCCACCCAGATGGCTGGCTCATAGCCCTGCTCGCGGATCTGCCGGCAGAGCTCTGGCATCCCTTGCGGAAAGAGCACTCCAGACGTTAACCAGTTGCCCATCGCGCTCTGGAAGCCGTCAT
>JAFMRP010000979.1 GCA_017354095.1 Ktedonobacteraceae bacterium | reverse complement strand
GCCAGTAGACATACCCACGGCCATGATGGCTTCCCAAAGGGCATAGGCAAAGGCCTGCCAGTGGAGGCCGCCGGGAAAATCGGCCAGGCTGCTAAGGGCGAGAGGAAGCAGTACGATCGTGGCTCCGATGGCGGCCCCCAATCCCACCTTCCCGATCCAGGAAGGAATGGTCAGGAACCAGTTGCGGCGATAAGCGATGAGACCCACTACAAACAGGCTGATATACTGGGGAAAGTAAGCAAGCTGGAAGTTCAGAGGCTGAATCCACCAGCCGGCAGGCGCCCATAGGCGCACCAGAAAGGTCACGACGGCCAACGCCAGCGTGAATAACACGATGCTGCTGAAGGCTGGCGGCTGGCTATTGCCGGGAGTGGGTGTGCTTTGCCTCCTACCTGCCCGGCGCCAGACCGCGTACAGGCTCGCGAAGATCAGGAGAGCCTCGACGAACCAGAGGGGACCTGGTCCCATCAGTACCCAGTAGGGCAGAGTTTTCACTGCTGCCTGCATCTCTGGAATATTCGATCCCCATGCACCGAAGTAGCTGGTGAGCGGGTTGATAAGCACCGTAAAGATGACCAGTGGTATGCCCAGTCGCAGCAACCTGTCCCTGAAGAACGCTCCCGCGCCCTTTCGATCATATGACCCCGGCGTAAAGTAGCCGGAGAGCAAGAAAAAGCTCCCCATGAAGAAGGATTGGTCGATCAGTACCAGAACGCTCAGCAGTAAGATGCTGGGTACGTCCTTTGTCAGTTCAAATGTATACCAGAGCCCGGGCGCTCCGCCAAAAGCCCCGTAGGTGAGGGCGAGATGGTGGATGACCACCAGTATCGTCAGCACCACGCGTATATGATCGACAAAGACCATCCGGTTCCCCATTCGCACGTTTGACTGCAACTCTATTTGTCCCGATGTCTGGTATTCATCATGTGGCTGGTGCGTTGTTGACTCTATCTGAGATGACATCATGTAACCCTTTCCTTATCGAATCTTATCGATAGCTACGACAGCAATTAAAAAGATGGCAAAGCTGGTGATGCCGAAGCCGATCCAGGCCGTTTATATTAAACAGTTGCTTTACGTAAAAGCAGCAGCGAGAGAAGCGCGTAACCAACAGTCATCGGGAACGCCCACAGGGCAAGCTCGAATGCTGAATGCTGCACTAGCCAGCCGAAGATCACCCCCCACTGGTTGAAGTAGGTCAGCAGATACCCTGCAAGGCTGAAGCACAAGAATACAGCGATAAAAAAGATGTACATACCTTTACGACCAAAGCGATAGTAAAGGCTGGAAATGACAAATCCCAGCAGGTAGAGATGGATCATAGCGCTAAAGTAGATCCAGAACTGTCCGATGAGCGAACCATCGTTCACATATGGCAGGTCGAAAAAGTGTAATGCTGTGCCCCATCCCATGGCTAGGTCATGTTCCACGACCGAAAGCAGCAGCAGTGCCATTGCCGAGGCTGCGCTGATGGCAACCACCATGATCATGGTACCCAGGAAGTAATCTATTCTGCGCACGCTAAAGCCAAGGGCAAAAGGCAATGTGTCACTCAACGTCATAGTGCCCACTATAAACATGAATATGTAGATAGAGGCCAGTCCTCCAGTATATATCGGCGTTTTAGTAAAGCTGGCGATGAGGATATTAGTACCAAAAACAGGCACTAAAAGAATGAACCAGGGTAAAGAGATCCATAAATGCTTATTTTTCAGATGTATGTGAATGACACTGGATATGCGATTCATCGAACTTGCGCTGCCTTTCTCTCTGACGTTCCACGTGTCAGATGAACAATCAATTGCTGTAAAGACACTGGTGCGATCTCCAGTCCAAGCGCCTCTGCCTGCTCATGGTCTTCTGTGTCCAGGTGCCCCAGAATGGTAGCTGAAACCAGTGTACCCAGTGACTCGCGATGCATTACGTCTTTTTGCGCGGTAAAAGCCTCAACTTTTGACGCGGGACCGACAAGCGTAAATGCTCGCCCGCGCAGGGCATCAGTCTCTTCGTCGATAATAATCTTGCCATCATCGATAACTAGAACGTGTTCCAGCAGGTGGCTTACCTCGTCGATCAGGTGCGTTGATAGGATGATGGTACGCGGATACTGCGCGTAATCCTCGATCAGCCGGTCGTAAAACATACTTCTCGCTACGGCGTCCAGACCCATATATGGCTCATCAAAGATGGTCAATGGCGCGCGGCTGGCGAGACCAACGGTGATGCCCATGGATGAGAGCATGCCCCTGGATAACTTGTTCGCCGTTCGTTTAAGTGGCAGCCGGAAATCTTCAACCAGCGAGTAAGCGTATTTCTTGTCCCAGTGTGGGAAAATCACTGCCGCCATATCAAGTACGTCGATCACACGAAACGTCTGGGGATATTTCTGGCTCTCCTTGACGAAGCAGACCTGGCTGAGCACACGATTGTTCTCATAGGGCGCTTCCCCAAACACCTTCAATTCTCCGCTGCTGGCGAAGATCTGAGCGGTCAGCAACTGCATCAGCGTCGTTTTTCCCGCGCCGTTTCTCCCAAGCAATCCGTAAATCTTGCCCTCTGCGATAGAAAAACTGGCATGATCGACTGCCGTGACATCGTGATATACTTTCGTTAACTGGTGAGCTTCAACAACATCGTTCATCGTGCTTGAACTCCCCTTTGTATCATATCTATCAACTGGTCCACCGTGATCCCGAGCTTTTCCGCCTCCTGGATCATTGTCATGACATAATCTTCGAAAAACTGCTCCCTGCGCTTCTCAATCAGTTTTGCCTTCGCGCCCGTTGCGACAAACATACCAACCCCTCGCTTTTTATACAAAATTCCCTGGTCCACGAGAAGATTCACCCCTTTCGCTGCCGTTGCCGGATTGATCTGGTAAAAGAGCGCGAACTGGTTCGTTGATGGAACCTGCCCTTCTTCGGGCAGTGTTCCAGCAAT
>JAFMRP010000190.1 GCA_017354095.1 Ktedonobacteraceae bacterium | reverse complement strand
CGCTCGTGGGAGTGGTGGTGCCGCTGGTCTGTATGAGCTTTGGCCTCTTCGCGGTCTATAAACTGGGTGGCTTCCCGCCTCAGGCCTGGTACACATTGTACGATCTGAGCCTGCAACAGGCGACGAGGCCTGATATGACAAGCGTGACACTGCTGGTGGCGCAGGCTCTTTCCTGGCTGCTCGCATGGGGAACACTGGTGACGATGGCCGGCCTGACATTTTATCGCCTCTATCGCTACCTGGCTCCACCGGATGCGCCCCCGGTACGCCAGGGAATCCGGCGCGCCGGGCGAGATGCTAGCGAGACGGGGCAGCGATTGTTGAGCGAGCCGGCCTATCGTCCCGCGCGGCATGTGGTGCCTGCGCTCCCTTCACCGCGTATGCAGTCACAGGCGCCGTTGAGACGGGCGGTTAGCGAGGGAATGGGAGGGTAAGATGAAGCGTAATGACTCTGGCGATTTCTGTGTTCTGTTCGTGGAGGCAATGGACGAGCGCGCTTCCATCTTCGAAACGATCACCGGACAGAAGAAGCCCGTTGTGCTCTTGCTCTCGGAGCAGGCGCGCGTGTTTCTGCGCCCCGATGATTTCCAGGCGCTCAAACGTATCAAACGCCAGATTGATAAGCAGATCGTCTTTGTTATGCCAGGCGGCGATCTGCAAGCGCAGCTGGCTGTACGCCACGGTTTTCCCGTCTATGCCTCAATGGATACGCTCTCTGACGCTCTGATGCTGGGGCAGGCGACGAGGCAGCGTGTACTGAACCGGACAACGGTGCCGCTGCAGAACGGGACAGCCAACAGCCGCCCGGGAGTCATACAGCATCCGACGCCAGGGAGGACCACCGGAAATGTAGAGCTGTTCACAAGAGATGATCAGCCTTTCGACCAGGAGTCCACGGGAAATGTAAGGCCCTCCCCGGTGGGGGGCCGGCAGCTCGATCCGACCGGGAGGCAGCCCAGGCGCACAGAGCCGCTGATGGTGGAACCAGATGGGCCATTGGCGCGTCCTGAACCGCGTACGCCTCTTCCACTTTCCAGGATGCCCACACGCCCGGCTGCATCTCCACAGCGCAGGCGTCTTGGGATACTACTGATTTTACTGGCGGCCGCGCTGGCGTTCGCCGGCATAGGTTCGCTGCTGGTTTTTTCTAGTCAGCCCATAGGATTAAATGGCTTGTCATTGAACAATGCCTCTGCCCTGGCTATTGCGGGCCATGTGGCTTTTGTCAGCAGCGAGCAGGTGAGTGAAAATAGCAGCCAGGGCATTATGGATCAGGTGAACGTCGATCTCTCCAATCTTGCGCAGCCTGCCAGCGGAAAAAGCTATTATGCCTGGCTGTTGAGCGATACGAAGCAGAGTGATACCAGAGCTGTCTTGTTGGGCCGGCTCCAGGTCAATAATGGGCGCGCGCACCTCTTCTATCCCGGCGATGGCGACCATACCAGCCTGTTGCTGTCCTATAGCCGTTTTCTAGTGACGGAAGAGGATTCCACCATGCCACCGGTCGCGCCCACGCCCGACCAGCATGCCTGGCGCTACTATGGCGAATTTTTACAGACGCCCGTGAGCGGCATCGGGAACGTGCAGTCTTATAGCTACCTGGATCACCTGCGTCACTTGCTGGTGTCCGATCCAGCGCTTGATGATATGGAACTGGTTGGTGGGTTGAATAACTGGCTGTTTAGAAATACGGGCAAGGTGCTGGAGTGGGCGAGCAGCATGCGCGAAAAGTGGGAGAATACCAGGGATACAGGCTTTGTGCGTCATCAGACCACCAGTATCCTGACCTACCTGGATGGGCTTTCCTATATCAAGCAGGATCTCGCGCCTGGCACGCCACTACCGTCCAATGAGCGCCTGGCGCGCGTGGGCTTGATCTGCGTAAATGGCCCCAACCAGGACCCTGCCTGCTATGTGGCCCATGTCGTGAACCATTTAAGCGGTCTGCTCCAGACGACTCAGCCGACGCAGGAGATGCGCGAGCACGTAGCGGACCTGGTCAGCGCGCTCAACAACGTGACCTTCTGGATGACGCAGCTGCGCCAGGACGCACGACAGATTTTGAAAATGAACGATCAAAAACTGAAACAGCCGGCGACGCTCTCGCTGATTAACGATATGATAAACAACGCCAATCACGCTTATAGCGGCCAGAACGATCCTTCTATCGGCGAGATGCGCCAGGGAGTCGTGTGGGCGCATGAGCACATGCAGGCCCTGGCGACTATGGATATCAAGCCCATAGGATTAAATGGCTTGCCGTTCGTCGCGACTAACTCATCACTACAGATGGTGCCGAATATCAGGCATGCGCGAGCGGGGGCGTCTGGAGCGGAGCTATGAGTACACGAGCGTTGGGCTTCACCTTACTGGCAATTCTGGTAATAGGAGGACTGATCGTCAGTTTCTTCATGGAGACTATCGAGCAAGCGCTTACCGCTCCGCCGGTACCGCGTGCGGGCCAGACCCCGATAACTGGCGCGGCTACGAAGGTTGTTACTCCGGTTCAGCAGCCGGATCATCTGCTGGCGCGAGATACCTTCCAGCGCCGGGATCAGCGTCTGTGGGGTACCGCATCGGATGGCCGCGCCTGGAGTGGCGATGCCAGCAAGAACGGGAACATTTTCTCGATCAATGCCAACACGGGACAGATCGCCAATGGGCCGGGAGCCTTTAATGCGCTGCTTGGTCAGAGCAATGCCAATAGCGAGGTCACGCTGACCGGCTCGGTTAATAGGTTCGCTGGCGGAGCGAACCTGGGCGCTGTTTTACGCTGGAATGATCCCAACAACTGGTACAAAGTGTTGATCGATGGGACGCGTCTGAGCATACTCAAGCGCTTTCATGGGACGAGTGTGACACTGATCAGCACGCCATTCAAAGCGCAGACGGACACGATGTACACACTGCGCTTCCGGGTGATAGGCGCAACGCTCTTCGCTCGTGCCTGGCGCAGCGATGTAACCGAGCCTGCGAACTGGATGCTGACCGTTTCCGATATGGCGTTACCAAACGGGCAGAACGGTGTACGCGTGCTTCTACAGAAGGATACGGTTATCAATATTACGGCATTTACAGCCACAACCGCGAGCAGCGCGATGTAGGGAGGTTTTTTGTTCCGCCGCGGGCGGCTTGAATAAAGGCAAGATCATTTCAGGGGTGGTATTATGATAGAGCAGATACGTGCGGCATACATGCATCGGCAATGGGTGAAGGCTCTTACCTTCTGCCTGTTGATTATCCTGGGGGGAATTCTCTTCGGGGTTTCGGGAGGTTTTCCGCCCTGGGCCTGGCGCTTCCTGTTCCAGATCCTACCCCAGATCTCGCTCCTGTGGGGGGAGCGTGGACCGGCTGTGCTTCCACCACTGGCGGGCCTGGTGCTGCTCTCGCTCTCGCTCCTCATTCTCTGGACGGTGCTGACGATCCTGGCTATTCGGGTTGGGATGCACTGGTGGCGGATAGCGTCCAGTACTACCACTGAACCGGTGGAGGAGGAAGAACTGGAGGAGGACAGCCGGTCCTGGTCGAATATATCTACCGCGCCGATGCGCCAGCCTGTACCACAGCAGCGTATGGCGGCTGGAGCGGAGCCACGCCATGTCCCATCCGCGGTTGCGCGCAGCACGCGTCCCATGGGCGGGCCGGTATGGCAACCCCAGAGCCGGTCGGCGACGTGGGAGGCGCCCAGCAGGCCCATTGCCACGGCGGTGCGCCAGCCGCTGCATCTTGTCCAGACGACCAGAATGAAACCGCCACAGAACGATGGTGGCGGCTATGACACATTACCTGAATTCTTTGTTGATGATGATATGACAGATTCGGAAGAGGATAGTGACGACAGCCTTGAGATGCTGGGCAATAACTCTGCTGAGCAGTATGAGGATGAGCAGGAGCAACAGCTTGATGAGGAGGCGGAAGAGGAGGAGGAGAAGCGGCGGTTTGAGGATGAGGAGACAGTTGAGATAGCAGCGCAACCAGCGCCTGAAAGTACTCTGCGGTTCCTGGTTGGTGTTGGGCTGGACCCGGGCATCACGCGCAGGGACGCGCCTAATGAGGATACGTTACTGTCCGTCCAGTGTACGCGTTTTACAACTGGTAGCCCCGAACCAATCGGCCTGTTTATGGTAGCAGATGGTATGGGAGGCCACGCCAACGGGCAGGAGGCCAGCCGCCTGGCCATCCAGACAATCGGCGACGCGATTGTGCCTGTGCTCACGCGAGACGCGGAGCAGATAGATAGTTTTGCCGCGCTCCTCAAGGATGGCATCCACCGTGCGAATCTCGCGCTTTATCGACGCAACCGTCAGGAGCCGGACATGATGGGCACGACCCTCACGGCGGCTCTTGTAACCGCAGATGCAGCATATGTGGCGAATGTTGGGGATAGCCGTACCTACCTCTATCGTCCATCGACAGGGCTCAGGCAGCTTACACGTGATCATTCGCTGGTAGCACGCATGGTTGAGAATGGTGTGATCACGCGCGATGAGGTCTATACCCATCCCAAGCGCAACCAGATCTATCGCTGCCTGGGCGATCACTCAACGGTGGATGTGGATAGCTTTATGGAAAAGTTGCGTGCCGGTGATGTGCTGCTTCTGTGTTCCGATGGCCTGTGGGAGATGGTGAGAGATGGAGATATTGAGCGTATTATACAGGCAGGGTTACCGCATCCCACGCAGATTAGTTCCGCGCTGGTACAGGCCGCGCTCAGCCGAGGAGGCGCGGATAATATCAGCGTTGTGATTGTGTATATATCTCCGGTTTAGTCCCGGTCATCCCTGGAAAGGAGCAATAAATAAGTATGTCTGAACACACACGCGTTCCCGGTCGCTACGGCCTGGATGAGATCGCTGCCAACGAGCTGGAGTCCTGGCCCAACTCTCATCCGGAAAGAGATTATGTCGAGCATTTTGAGATTCCCGAGTTTACCTGTCTCTGCCCGCGCTCTGGCTTTCCCGATTTTGCGACCATTATTATCGATTACGTGCCGGACCAGTATGTTGTCGAGCTGAAGTCGCTCAAGCTCTATATGAACGGGTATCGCAACCGTCAGATCAGCCATGAATCATCTACCAATACCATCCTTGATGAGCTGGTCGCGCTGCTTCATCCGCGCTGGATGCGGGTAGTTGGTGACTTCACAGTACGTGGTAACATTAAAACCATCGTTTTTGCCGAGCACGCGCAGCCCGGCTATAGCGGGCCGCGCCCGGAGTATCGCCGCTATTATCAAGCGTAGTAGTTTAAAGAGGAGGAAACCATGTCTACAACCAAGCGCGAACGCGCGGTATTGATCGTCAGCGGTGGTATGGATAGCTGTGTGCTGGCTTACTACTATGCCGCTGCCGGATTTGATCTGCACCTGCTCTCTTTCGACTATGGGCAGAAGCACGTCAAAGAGCTGGCTTATGCTGAAAAATATATCGCGCGCCTGCGGGGGCGTTTCGGCTTGCAGGAAAATTCGCTGGAGATCCAGCACGATGTCATCGAACTGCCCATCTCGCGGCTGCTGACCGATTCGGATTCGGCGCTGATCAACAAGAATGTGCAGATGCCACATGGGCACTACACGGACGACAGCATGAAGGCAACGGTGGTGCCATTCCGCAATCCCAATATGCTGCTCCAGGCGGCCACGCTGGCCTGGGGCGATCATGCCAGTGTGATTGCCTATGCGGCTCATCAGGGTGATTATGCTCAATATCCTGATTGCCGTGAAGAGTTTGTGGACGCCTTCAACAAAATGCTCTCTACGGCCATGACGGGCCGCACGCTGCACGTCGAATCGCCTTTTATGCACTTCACCAAGGCGCAGATCACGCGCCTGGGTGCCAGCCTCGATGTTCCTTTCGATCTGACCTGGAGCTGCTACGAGGGTGGCTATGAGGGTCTGGATGATCGGCACTGCGGGCGCTGTGGCACATGTACTGAAAGGTACGAAGCCTTCAAGCTGGCAGGCGTTCCCGATCCCACGCAGTATGCTCATGATCCCGAGTTATATCTGAACATTCCCGGTACGGCCAGTACGGCTGGTTGAGCGTTTGTTTGTCTGACAATGCGAGGTGGATTTTATGACCAGGTATGCCATCATTACCCGCGAATTCACGTTCGAGGCCAGTCATCACCTGCCCAATCACAAGGGGAAGTGCAGGCGGCCACATGGCCACTCGTATCGCTTGCAGATCGCGCTGCGTGGGCCGATCAAGGAGGCGCCGGGGCAGTCTGACGATGGGATGGTGATGGATTTTGACGATCTGAAGCGCATTGTCAATCAGACCATCATCGATGAGCTATCCGACGCGGTGCCACGGGGACGCGACGCGCGCCCCGTCCCGTCCGGAGGCATGGATCATAACGATCTGAACGCCCTGACCGGCATTCGTACTACCGCTGAGAACCTGGTGCATTGGATCTGGGACGCGCTGGTCGCCGGAGGTGTCCCGGATCACCTCATGTACCGCGTCAGGCTGTGGGAGACTGAGAAGGGCTGGGTCGAAATCTCGCGTGCCGAACGCGAAGAGCTGTAATCTGCCGCCAGCAAATAGCGCTATAGCATAGCGGCCAGTCAAAATCAAGAACTATTTTTTCTGTCGGGTTCATGGGATAATGGGGACCGATGGCGATGCAATCAGGCGACGTTTTATAAGGAGGCAGGCATAGTGGCACGCACAATAATGATTTCAGAAACTTTTGGGGTGACAATCCAGGGAGAAGGGGCATTAATAGGAAAACCGACGGTATTCGTCAGAACGGGTGGCTGTGAGTTTCGTTGTAGCTGGTGTGACACCCTCTATGCTGTTTTGCCGGAACATAAATCCGAGTGGACGCCGATGACGGCCGAAGAGATCATGGTCGAGGTGCGCAGGCTTTCGGGCAACAAGCCCATCCTCGTCACGCTTTCGGGGGGTAACCCCGCCATTCAGCCGCTGGAAGAATTGATCGACCTGGGACATGCCGAGGGCTACACCTTCGCCATTGAGACACAGGGCAGCGTCGCGCAGTCATGGTTCGCTAAACTGGATTACCTCACGCTCTCGCCCAAGCCGCCCAGCAGCGAGCAGGAGACCCGCTGGGAGCGGCTGGATCGTTGTATCGACTACGCGCGCAATGGTCATGCCGCGGGAATACCACAGATATGTCTCAAGGTTGTAATATTTGATGACAAAGATTTTGCCTATGCCCGCTACGTCGCCGAGCGCTATCCTGACATCCCTCTATATTTGCAAGCTGGAAATCACACCCCTCCACACGTCGCGTCAGAGATCGATATTCCAGGGATTTTAAACAGGATGGACTGGCTGATACAGCGTGTCACTGAGGAGCAGTGGTATAACGTCACCGTCCTGCCACAGCTTCACACCCTGCTCTGGGGCAACCGGCGCGGCGTGTAGAGGTAGGGGAACATGCGGTGAAAAGGGGCCAGGGAAGGGGAGATGGAAGGGTATAGAACGTTGAACGCGCTGGAGTGCGTTCCTGGGCGCGGACCCAGGTCAAAAAACAGAGGAGTCATTTTATGGTTTGGCACACGGATCAGGAGAAGTCGCAGCTCAATGGACATAATGGTCATCATTTGAATGGCCAGAATGGCCATAACGCCCACTCCATTGTTGAGCTGTCCAGAGTTGAGCTGCCCAAAAAAGAGGTTGATTACGCGAAATTGTTAGAGCTGGGGCGCGAGCTGCTCGTCGCTCTAGGGGAGAATCCTGACCGTGAGGGACTGGAGGATACGCCACGCCGCTGGGCCGACTGGTGGCGCGAATTCATCGAATATGATCCCGGCAAAACCGATACCTCCTTCTCCTCTTCCTCCTCTGGCCAGCTTGTCTGTGTCTCTGGTATGCGTGTGTGGACTTTATGTGAGCATCATCTGCTTCCATTCTATTGCGATGTCTCCATTGGCTACATTACTGGTGAGCGTGTGCTGGGGCTGTCGAAGTTCGCGCGCATTGCCCACCAGTTCGCGCACCAGTTGCAGATTC
>JAFMRP010000189.1 GCA_017354095.1 Ktedonobacteraceae bacterium | reverse complement strand
CCTGAGATGCAGCGACGCGGAATTGGCCGCGCGCTGATGTCGCATCTCCTGGCATGGGCGGATGCGCGCGGCTGCCCAACTATCGTACTCGATGCCACACCCGAGGGCGCTCCACTCTATGAACAATTTGGCTTCATCGATGATGGCCTGACCTCGCAGTGGAACCGGTACCCATCCAGCCTGCCAGCTCCCCTGTACCCTCAATCATCTTTGCATATCGAAGCCCTGCGACCAGGCGACCTGCCCGAGCTGACCAGCTTCGACGCCCGGTCGTCCAGTGTGCAACGTGCCCGCATGCTCGATCTCTTCCTGACCAGCTATGCCGGACGAGCCTTTATTGCCCGTGACAACGAGTGCCATATCCAGGGCTATCTCTTTGTGCAAGAACATACCCTCGGCCCCTGGATAGCGGCGTCAGAACAGGCTGCTGAACTACTGCTCAGACACGCCCTGGAACACACTATACATGCAGATGCCTGTAACGTGCTCAGCCCAATAGCAAATAGTTCCGCCGAAGCACTATTCGAACACTATGGCTTCCAGCATTACCGCGCGCTACGCTATATGCGCCGCGGGCAGCCGCTCAAACAGGAACTCACCACAATCTACGCCATCGCCAGCTACGCTATTGGCTAACCAATAATGTAAGGCTACCCCTTGCAGGTGGTCGGTTTTTCTCTACGCCATCGGCTAACTTTCCCTACGAGGCCTCGCTGCTTACCTCTTGCTGCGCTTGCTCCGGCTGCTTAACTGGCGCGGGACGGTTCGTCAGATGCCAGAAAAGTACGCCCGTAACGAGCAGATAGGCCAGGTAAGCCCCGATCTGTAACAGCGTCGGACTGTCAGAATAGCCAAGGAACGTGTGCAGCACATTGCCGAGGCCATCCGCCTGGTTCAGCACATCGCCAGTCGACCACAGTGGCGCCATAAAAGGCAGCCAGCCCAGACCCTGCAGGCTTTCAACCGTATTGCTGAGCAGACCCGCCGCCAGGACGATCAACAGCAGACCCATCACGCGGAAGAAAACACGGTAGTTCAGACGATAGCCAAAACCATACACCAGCACACCCAGCGCGATCGCGACCAGCGATCCGAGCAGGCCACCAATGATAAACGCCAGGCCGTTGGTCTGGAAAATGAAGGCCAGCGAGAACACCGCTGTCTCAACCCCTTCGCGTCCGACTGTGCTGAAGGCAAGCAAACCCAGCGCCAGCCCCGAACCCGCCTTACTGGCCTTCTCCAGCATCTCCTTCTTCATGGTGCGGCTGTGCTGCTGCATCCAGAACGTCATCCAGGTTAAAATAATGACGGCGATGACGAACGTCACGGCTTTGAAGACCAGCAGGAATTGTTGCAGTGCCCCTGCCGTGATGTATAGCAGCGTTCCCAGCGCGATAGAGGCAATAACTGCCAGAATCACGCCCAGCCACACGGCCAGCCTGTACTTTGTCTGCCCTAACTGCTTCAGAACGGCCATGAGAATACCAACGATCAGGCTGGCTTCCAGCCCTTCACGCAGGAAGAGAATAAATGCTACAGGCATAAGAAACTCCTCGTAACTAGCGAGTGAACAGTGTTTCGCCTACGAAGCCGCCCTGCGAAGCCCCCGGAGGACAGGCAAAAATGGCGCTACCAGTATGTGTAATATACTCGTTTAAGAGATCGTTTTGTGCCAGTCGCGTCTGCAATGGCACAAATTGCGCGCGGGGGTCGCGCTGGAAAGCGATAAAAAATAGCCCGGCCTCCAACTCACCCGTCTGGCTATTTGTGCCGTCGGTAAATGAGTAACCGCGCCGCAGAATCTTGATGCTGCCGTCGCCGATGGCAAGCCCGATATGCGCGTTCTGATCGATCAGCGGCGCTCCATCCTTGTCCTTGGCGTTCAGATTTACCGGATCGAATTCATTTTTACTACCAAGCGGCGCGCCACTGATCTTGTGGCGCCCGATAACACGCTCCTGGTCAGCCAGGTAATCGCGATCCCACGACTCAAGGTGCATGCGAATGCGCCTCGCGACCAGGTAGCTACCTCCACGCATCCAATCTGGCTGGCTATTGCTCCCTACCCAGACATGCTTATCCATCAGGTCCGTATCCTCGGCCTTCAGATTATTGGTACCATCTTTGAAGCCCATCAGGTTGCGCGGCGTTGCCTGCCCCTTGCTGGTGCTGGCGGTCCGGTTGAAGCCGAGCTGCGACCAGCGCATGACCGCCAGGCCCCGCGCCAGACGGGTCAGATTTCTCACCGCGTGAAAGGCAACCTGCGGATTGTCGGAACAGGCCTGAACGCAGAGATCACCCCCGCTGCGCTCAGGCTGTAGCGCGTCACCGGCCATCGGTGGGATATCAATCAGCGCCTCTGGCCGCCGATCCGCCAGTCCATAGCGATCCTTGCCGTTAAGCGTAAAGAGCGTTGGACCAAAACCAATCGTGACAGTGAGACGCTCGGCGGTATGCCCCAGCGCCTCACCTGTATCCGCCGGTGGCGCGTGAGGCGGCGTATCCCCTGCGCCAAGCGCTTGTCCGGCCATCATCGTAGCCGCTGCGTTCGACCAGATTTGCAGCAGCCCACGCACCTGCATACGATCATTGGTCAGCAGATCGAATGCCGCGAAGTGCAGGTGCTCCTGCGCTGGCGTGACAATACCTGGCTGGTGCACGCCGTAAAACGGGATAACCGGGTTGCTATTCTTTGCGGCAGGATCAGGGGCCGCGGTGGCATCCTGCGTCGTTTTCAGCATATAGCCACCCCCGGCCAGGGCCGCACCCGCGCCCGCTACTCCCGCGCCTACCAGTAAAGAGCGTCTTGTGATCTGCTTGCTCATACCTCTATCCCTCCTGGAATTAGCTCTGTGGCAGGTTCACGGCAACTTTCGAAAGCGCTTCGGCTACCGTATTGATAGCGTTGGCTATGGTGTGCTTATCGTTGTCGGTCAGCTTGCTGTAGTCGACAAAGCCATCACCACTGCGGAAGGGACGCAGCGCGCTCTCAACCTGCTGGAATTTGGTCTGAATATCCTGGTACTGCGCGGGATTTTTCTGGGTCAGGAAATCTTTGAAGACGATAAATGCTGCCTGGGAACCCTCAACGTTAGCGGCCAGGTCATAAAGATCGGTATGTGAATAGCGATCCTCTTCACCTGTAATCTTGCTGTGCGATGCCTCGTTGAGCAGCTCGACCGATCCATCGATGATATCAGTAGGCGAAAGCTTGATGGTTTTGACCTGCTGCTGCAGCGTTTTTACGTCGCTGATCAGCTGCGTTGTGTATTTATCCAACCCCGTGGTGGTATTCTCTACCCAGAGTGCCTTTTCGATACGGTGGAAGCCCGTCCATTGATTGGCCGGACCATCTCCCTCGCGCGCATCCAGGCGCGGGTCCAGATCCCCCAGGCTCTCCGCGATAGGCTCGATGCGCTCGTAGAAGATACGCGTTTTACCATAGAGATCCCTGGATTTCTGTAGATCACCAGCATTAATCGCATCGACAAAAGACTGGGCGCTCGTGACCAGGTCGCTGGTCTGGCCCTCTACATAGTCACGGTAGGCCGCGACCGCGTTTTGCACGCTCGGCACGGGGGTCGCTGTGGCCTGCGTCTGACCGGCGTTCTTCGCTCCGCTAAATGCTCCGACCATCCCCTGGCTGACATAGAGCTCATCGTACATTTTATAAGAGCGTTCCTGGGGAGTAAGGGTGAAGGTGACTTTCCCTCCAGGCTGCAGCGTGGTTTCGGCTGTCAGGCCCAGAATCTCAATGATATGAACGTTACTCCCTTTGTTAATGAAGGTAACTTCAACCGGCTTGCCCGGCGCGACGGAGACGTTTTTGGGATCAAAATAGTTATCGTGAACGTTGATAGTCACAGCGGAATTACCATTTGGCGTCTGGCTGGCCTGCCCGCAGGCCGCAACAAACAGCGACAGCGCCAGACAGGTGAAAAATACGCCGTAGCGCAGGAATCTCATATCGATAAATCCTCTTTTGTGCATATAATGTCGTGAGACAGACGACTTAAGCGGTCAACCAGTCATCCAGATCTCTAAAAGCCCAAACACAAAAACTGTGTATTAGCGTGTGCTAAATTCATACCTCTCTACTAGGATATTAGCATGGCCTAATATCCTTTGTCAAGATGAAGAGGTTGCGCGGCAAAAACATTCTGAGGTGAAATTTAGTACAGCCTGGCAGGACGTCTCCGGCGCTCCGGCGGCAGCAATATATCCAGCGCATCATCTACCGTCACCACACCCTGAAGAACCCCATCCTCGTTAACGACAGGCAGCGCCAGCAGATTATATTTCGCCATCGTTTCCGCCACACTCTGAGGCGTGCTATCAACTTGCACCGTAATAACATCCGCCTCCATCAGGTCCGCGAGCAGCTGTTCTGGCCCGGCCACCAGCAGATCCCAGAGCGACACTATTCCCTGCAGGCGCTGCTCCTCGGGCCGTTCCTCTGTCACACAATAGACATAAGGGATACGTACATCATATTTCTGTATATCGCTGCGAACGGCGTCCAGTGCTTCACGAACGTTGTTTTGCGGGCTGAGCGTGGTATAGTCAGTGGTCATCAGGCCGCCCGCGCTGTCTGCCTCGTATTCCAGCAGCTCCTGTACCTCTTCCGACTCTTCGGGCGTCATCAGGCGCAAGAGCTCCTGGGCGCGTTCCTCTGGCATACTGGCCAGCAGATCTGCGGCCTCATCTGGCCCCATTGTCTGCAAGATATCGGCGGCACGCTCCAACTGGATATTTTCAAGGATCTGGCGCTGGCGCTCTGTATCGACCTCTTCCATGGTGGCGGCGGCGGTTTCGTCGTCAAGACGCTCAATCAAGCGCGCACCTTCTCCGGCGCTGAGCTGGTGAACAATTTCGGCGATATCCGCCGGGTGTAACTCGGCCAGGTGCCCGCTGCTAACATGCGTGGGTAGCGTCTCCTCATCTCGCGGCTCCTGCGAACCGACCAGCTCCACTTCATCCCAGGGAACCAGTGATGCGGGCTTGCTTTTGATCCAGGCTGGAACCAAGCGGCGAATCAGGCCGAGCGGGCTATTGTCGATGCCCAGAATGCGCCAGTCATCTTCAAAACAAACATCACTGACCCGGATCGCCTTTTTGCGCTCAATATGAATAACATGCCGGTCCAGCACGTCATGCGCCAGGCTGATCTCCTGGTCTGGACCCTGGGCAGGAGGCTGCCGCAGCTGAGCCAGCGGCGCGCGCAGGCGAATCACATGGGCACGCCGCTCCACGTCACGGGAAGCGATGCGCCAGGTGTCACCTGCATCATCTTCAATCAGCAGAATGCTGGGGTAGGCAGCCTCGCTGCTCCCTACCTGTTCAGTTGGCACCAGTACATCAAGGAGCTTGCCAATACGATCTCGCTGCTGATTTTCTACCGGTGCACCGAGTAGCTGGCTCAGGTATAACATATCTCTACATTTCTACCAGTGTATCTGTCGCTTTGGCCGGCGTTAACTGGTAAGTACTGTTCTCCGTCTGGCGCCGCGCGGCCTGCTGCACACTGGCACCAACAAAATCTCGGAAAAGTGGATGCGGACGCGTGGGCCGGCTCTTAAACTCTGGATGGAACTGCGATGCGACAAACCAGGGGTGGTCTGCTAGCTCGATAATCTCCACCAGGCTGTTATCGGCTGAACGGCCACTAACCACCAGGCCATGAGCCTCCATACGCTTACGATACTCGTTGTTGAATTCATAACGGTGACGATGACGTTCAAAAACAATGGGCTCACCATAGGCCTGGTGGGCTCTGGTACCTTTTGTCAGGCAGCAGACCCAGCTGCCCAGCCGCATTGTACCACCTTTATCGGCCACCTGGCGCTGTGTCAGCATCAGATCGATGACCGGATTGGGCGTCTGCGCATTGAATTCAGAACTGTTGGCTTCAGGTAGGCCAAGCACGTTGCGCGCAAGCTCAACCACCGCGACTTGCAAGCCCAGGCAGAGACCCAGGTACGGCACATTATTGCGACGGGCGAAATTCGCTGCCTTGACCTTGCCCTCAATACCACGATGGCCAAAGCCGCCAGGCACTACAATCCCATCCACATCTTCCAGCGCTTCGGCGAAATTCTCTCCCATCTGCTCCAGCGCCTCAGAGTTAATCCACTTGATCCGCACATCCACATTATGGAACCAGCCAGCATGGTGCAGCGCCTCAGAAACCGAGAGATACGCATCATGCAGCTCCACATATTTGCCAACCAGGCCAATCGTGATCTCCGGGTGCGAGCGTTTGATCTTCGCTACCAGCTCGCGCCATTCCTGCTGCTCTCGGGACTGCCCATCACCGGCTTGCTTTAGCCCCAACTCCTGCATCAGGTATTCACCCAGGCCCAACTCCTCCAGAATCAGCGGAACTTCATAAATCGTATCGGCGGTCAGCATCGGAATGACTGCCTTGACCTCCACATTGCAGAAGAGGGCGATCTTCTCGCGCAACTCTTCACTCATCGGATAGTCCGAACGGCACATAATAACATCAGGCTGGATACCAACCCGCAGCAGCTCTTTGACGCTGTGCTGCGTCGGTTTCGTCTTCAGTTCTTTGGTCGCGCCTATGAAAGGAAGCAGCGTCACATGCATATAAAGCACATCTCGCCTCCCAACATCTTTGCGCATCTGGCGAATAGCCTCCAAAAATGGCTCGCCCTCAATGTCGCCAACAGTGCCACCAACCTCTACGATGACGACATCGGCATCAGAGCGCCTCGCCACCGCGTGAATGCGCTCTTTAATCTCGTTGGTGATATGGGGGATAACCTGGATCGTGCCACCAAGATATTCGCCCCGGCGCTCTTTGGCGATAACCGAGGCGTAAATCTGACCGGTGGTGATGTTGTTGGCCTGGTAGACAGGCTCGTCGGTGAAACGTTCGTAATGTCCCAGGTCGAGGTCCGTTTCCGCGCCATCGTCGGTCACAAAAACCTCGCCATGCTGATACGGTGACATTGTGCCGGGATCAACATTGATATATGGGTCCAGCTTCATGAGCGAGACGGAGACTCCGCGATTTTTGAGGAGACGCCCAATGGATGCGACACTGATGCCCTTCCCTACTGAAGATGCCACTCCCCCGGTGACAAAAATGAATTTTGACATAAAGAATCCTCCTTCAATCGGAGCCTTACCGCTTGTGAATCGTTTACTACGTGTACGCCACATCTCGCCGACGATCTATTCAGACTGATCGCCTTTAAGTGAAAGGCGTCATAGCGGGAGGTGCAGGAGGGCGGCTGCCTCTCCGCTCGGCTGAGCGCGCAGCGCTAGACGCAAAAGCGTCGTTGCCGAGCGGAACAAGAGGGGCCCTCCTGCATTCTTCTCCCCCGCGCCGCCGCAGGCGGCGAACTATGACAGTGGCGATAGCAATACAACCTGCGTTTCCGCAGGCAAACTACTATGAGTGACCATCAGTTTGGGCTGCGGTTCGAGTGTCTCCACGCCCATCTCACGACAAAATTTGCCGAGAGGCGTCGCAGCATCAGGAGGGGTGGGCGCATAATGCATCGGAATAACAATACGCGGCTCCACCTGGCTGATGACCTCCGCTGCCTGCGTTGGATTAATCGTATGCTGCCCGCTAATCGGAATAAACAAAATATCTGCGTCCGCAACTTCTTCCAGTTGCTCTTCTTGCAATGTATGACCAAGGTCGCCCAGGTGACAGATCACCAGCTCATCCATATGCATAACATAAATGGTGTTACGCCCGTATTCCTTACCCCGCTGATCGTCATGATAAGCAGCAACACCAGTGATCAGAACATCGCTGATTTCGTACTCACCTGGTCCACGCACAATATGTGGATCTCCCCCTACCCCTGCGGCGTAGTTGTGCCCTGGATGATCGTGACTGATGGTAACGATGGAGGCGTTGACCTTACCCAGCCGGGGTGCTGCCCTTTGCGAGGGTCCTTGCTGAGGAGAGAATGGATCAGTAATCAAGGTGACTTGCTTGCCACG
>JAFMRP010000978.1 GCA_017354095.1 Ktedonobacteraceae bacterium | reverse complement strand
CATCACCTTCACCGTCATAGATGGCAACCAGACCATGAACGTCGCCTACAGCGGCGTCGTACCCGACATCTTCCGCCCAGGTATTCAGGTGGTGGTAGAAGGGCGCTACAGCGGCCAGGGTCCATTCCAGGCTCAAACCCTGCTCGCCAAGTGTCCATCCAAATTCCAATCCGCCACCCCGGGCGCTCAATAAAACTCTTTTTGGTGAGATAGCTAGGGTGCAGGGGGCAGCGCCCCTGCTGGGGATGTGGGGGTGTCCCCCACAAATTTCTTTAAAATCCGCCCGCGGAGCGGGCGCGAGTGAAACAGGAAAAGAACAGTGTATTTCTCAGATCTAGGCATCATCTCAGTCATACTGGCACTGGGCTTCGCCCTCTACACCATCGCAGCCGCCGTACTGGGTGCGCGGCGTAAAGCGACCTCCCTGCTCACCAGCGCCAGGCGCGGCGTACTCATCGTCGCCACATTCATGCTGCTCGCCGCTGCCTCCCTGGTCACATCCTTTCTCACTCACGATTTCGGTGTCAGCTACGTCGCCCAGCACTCCAGCCTCGCCATGCCCTGGTACTTCGTCGCCGCCGCCTTTTATGGCGGGCAAGAAGGCTCGCTGCTCTACTGGTCCCTCATGCTCTCGATCTTCTCCTCTATCTTCGTCCTGACCTCCCGCCGCGTCTCGGAAGTCCTCGTTCCCTACGTGCTCGCTACCCTCATGGGCGTCCAGACCTTCTTTTTAATCATGCTCGCCACTGTCTCCAATCCTTTCGTTCGCCTGGCCCATCCACTGCCCGATGGCAATGGCCTCAACCCGCTGCTCCAGGACCCTGGCATGCTCATACATCCACCCCTGCTGCTCACGGGCTTCATGAGCTTCTCGCTCCCCTTTGCCTTTGCCGTTGCTGCTATGGTCACCGGCCAGTTGAGTAATGAGTGGCTGCGCTCAATTCGTCGCTGGATGCTCGTTGCCTGGACCGTCCAGACGACCGGCCTCATCATTGGCTCCTGGTGGGCCTATCACGTTCTTGGTTGGGGTGGCTACTGGGGCTGGGACCCCGTCGAAAATGCTGGCCTGTTGCCCTGGCTTACCTCTACCGCCTTCCTGCACTCAGCTATGGTCCAGGACCGCCGGGGTATGCTCAAAGTCTGGAATCTCGGCCTCGTTATCGCCTCGTTCGCGCTCTCCATCTTCGGCACTTTCGAGGTGCGCAGCGGTGTCATCAGCTCCGTCCACTCCTTCTCCTACTCTGATATTGGCATCTACTTTTTCATCTTTCTCGCCATTGTCCTTGTCTTCTCAGTCGGCCTGTTCCTGTTCCGCCTCCCTAAACTGCGCCCCGAGCAGGACTTCGATTCTATCATCTCGCGCGAAGGCGTCTTCCTGCTTAACAACTTGCTGCTGGTCGGTATCGCCTTTGCCACCCTCTGGGGTACCATATTTCCCCTCGTCTCTGCCTTTGTGCAGCGTCAGACTATGACCGTTGGCCCTCCCTTTTACGAGCGGGTAATTGGCCCCTTGCTGATCATATTGGTCCTGGCCATGGGGATCGGCCCCTTGCTGGCCTGGCGGCGCACCTCAACCACCGCTCTCTGGCGCAATCTGAGTGTTCCTGTCGTCCTGGCTGCTGTCTGCGCCCTCATCCTGCCACTGTTCGGCGTCACCAGTCTTCAGGCCAACGTTGGCTTCTCTATCTGTGCCTTTACTGCTGCGGCGATCTTCTATGAATTGTGGCGCGGTGCGCGCGTTCGCCATAAACACGGCGAGCCCTACGTGCTGGCCGTCTATATGCTATTCAACCGCTATCGCCAGCGCTACGGCGGTTACGTCATACATCTTGGCCTGGTCTTCCTGGTCCTGGGCGTCATCGGCTCGCACTTCTTCCAGCAGCAGCGCGATGTCACACTGAAAGCTGGCCAGGAGACCAGCATCAGCGGCTATCGCCTGGTTTTCCTGGGCAACATCGATGACTCTGGCGCGTCCGACCACGAAACTATCTCGTCGCAGGTCCAGGTCTGGCGCGATGGTGAACTGAAATACTACATCTATCCGGGCCGCTCCGTCTATCGTAATTTCGACGATCAACCTGTAAGCCAGATCGCTATCACAACTGCCAACCTCACTGACCTCTACGTCGTGCTGGATAACTGGAAAGGGGCCAGCGAAGCGACCTTCCACATCTTCATCAATCCACTGGTCCAGCTCGTCTGGCTGGGTGGTGCCCTTATGCTGTTGGGCGGTATCATCTGCTGGTGGCCGGGCCAGCCTGTGCGCTCTGGTACTACGACCCGCCCCGCTCGCTCTGCCGAACAGCCTGAGCGCGAGAAGGAAAAGGAGGTCACGGTCTCATGAAGAAGCGTCCGCTAATATTGCTGCTCTCCGCCATTGTTCTGGTCTCGGCCATCTGGCTTGCGCTCTGGCTCTTCCATGCCAGTACGCAGACGCTGGATGACCATGTGCAGGCCGTGGCACAGCAACTGAAGTGCCCCGTCTGCCAGGGCGAATCGGTCGCCGACTCACCCGCGCTGCTGTCCCAACAGATGCGCGCTACGATACGCCAGCAGATTCAGCAGGGCCGCTCTGACCAGCAAATTATCCAGTATTTCGAGGATCGCTATGGCCCGCAGGTTGTATGGGTACCACAGTTCCGCGGCTTTGCGCTGCTGGCCTGGCTGGCCCCGCTGGCTCTGCTGGTCCTGGGTGCCCTTTTCCTGTTTCTCACGCTGCGCGATTGGCGTACCACTGCTCCAGCCCCGTCCAGCGATACCAGTGCCGACGATCACGACGGCGCCAATGATCCCGAACTGGCCGGGTATCGCCAGCAGCTTGAGCGCGAACTTGCCGCCGAGGATGCACTCTTTGAGCAGTACACATCTGAAACATACAAAAGGGGGACGCAGGCATGATCGCTCTCATCGTAGCAGCCGCGCTTGGTATCCTGGCGCTGGCTTTTGTGCTCTA
>JAFMRP010000977.1 GCA_017354095.1 Ktedonobacteraceae bacterium | reverse complement strand
GCATCTTTTTGCTCGCCCATGCCATAACCGGCATCGAATAGTCGCCAAAGCTGCTCTGTGCCGAGAAGCGTAGATCTATTGGTAGCTGCTCAATGTCAAAATCAATCTGTTCTTGTTGCAGATAAGTAGCTACAGCTTGCTTTACAAGCCCGGTGAGATAATCATAAAAATCTTTAGGTGTCGCGTCTTCACTCATGAAAAATGCCTCATAAACAATGTCAAGTACCCCTCGCTTTATCCAGCAGTGCCATCTACTATATCTTAGCTTACCTGCACGGTCAAGTATTTCAACGTGAGCATAAAAAAATGAAGGGAGCAAATAGCCGCTCCCTTCAGCAATCTCAGCGTAATTGCCAGTTTGCCAGAACCCTTAAGCGTCCAGCGTGCTGGTGTCGCCCACCTCCTGCCCCAGCTCTTTGGCGCGGATAACACGGCGCATGATTTTACCGGAGCGCGTCTTGGGCAGGCTGGGCGCGAACTCCAGTTCATCGGGTACGGCCAGTGCACCAACAGTGGTGCGCACATGCAGCTTGATCTCTTTCACCAGTTCCTCAGAAGGCTCAAAGCCGTTTCTAAGGATGACAAAGACCTTGACATGCTCTCCCTTGACCGGATCAGGCTTACCAATCGCGGCTGCCTCGGCAATGGCGGGATGGCTGACCAGGCTTGACTCGATCTCCATCGAGCCCAGGCGATGTCCACTGACCTTGATCACGTCGTCCACCCGGCCCTGTATGCGCAGGTAGCCCTCTTTGTCGATGGTGGCAGCATCACCGGCAAAGTAAACGTCCGGGATCGTCTCCCAGTAGGTCTTGTAGCGCTCCGGGTCGCCATAAATGGTGCGCATCTGGCTGGGCCAGGGATGACGCACAACCAGGAAACCACCCTTGTCCGAGCCAACAGAGACTCCATTTTTGTCCACCACGTCGGCCTCGATGGTCGGCATGGGACGCGTGGCGCTTCCAGGCTTCAATGGCTGCCGGATGGTCGGACTGATCAGGATCATGCCGGTCTCGGTCTGCCACCAGGTATCCATGATGGGCAGCTCGTTGCGCCCAATATTTTTGCGATACCACATCCAGGCTTCAGGGTTGATCGGCTCTCCGACTGTGCCGAGCAGGCGCAGGCTGGAAAGATCGTGCTTGGCGGGCCACTCTTCGCCGAAGCGCATCAGGCCACGAATAGCAGTGGGCGAGGTATAGATGGTCGTTACCTTGAAGCGCTCGACAATGCTCCAGAGACGGTCAGGCGCGGGATAGGTCGGCGTGCTCTCGAACATGACGCTGGTGACGCCGTTCATCAACGGGCCATAGACGATATAACTGTGCCCGGTGACCCAGCCAATGTCGGCGGTACACCAGTAGACATCATCATCCTTGATGTCAAAAACGAATTTGGTCGTTGTGTAGACGCCAACACCATAGCCGCCCTGGACATGCACCACCCCCTTGGGCCGGCCAGTACTGCCGCTGGTGTAGAGGATATAGAGCAGGTCTTCACTGTCCATCGGTTCGCAGGGAACGATGGTATCTTCGGGGATATCTTTCAGCAACTCATCATAATAGATGTCACGCCCCTCCTGCATCGATACATCAATCCCCAGGCGGCGCACGACGACGGCTTTCTCGATGGTAGGCGTGTCCTGCAGCGCTTCGTCGGTGATGTGCTTGAGCTGAATGAGCTTGCCACCGCGATAGTTGCCATCGGCGGTAATCACGACTTTGGCCTGGGCATCATTGATGCGGTCACTCAGAGCGCTGGCCGCGAAGCCGCCGAAGATGACCGTATGCACCGCGCCAAGACGCGCGACGGCCAGCAGCGCGACAACCTGTTCGGGGATGGCCGGCATATAGATGGCGACGCGATCGCCTTTCTTCACTCCCAGATTTTGCAGACCCTTCGCCAGCTGATTGGTCATTGTATAGAGCTGCTCATAGGTGATGGTACGAGTCTCGCCTTCGTCACCCTCCCAGTAGAAGGCCACTTTATTACGCACAGGCGTTTGCATGTGCCGGTCCAGGCAGTTATAGACGATATTGAATTTACCGCCTACAAACCATTGGAAGAAGGGCTTGTCCGTCCATTCAAAGGTTTTTTGCCAGGGCTCGAACCAGTGGAGTCCTTTGGCCATATCCTCCCAGAACTCGAAGCGGTTCTCCAACGACCACTTATAGAAAGCCTCATAGTCGTCGAAGCCCTTTGATTTCATATAAGCGGTGATATTCGCATTTTCAATCGCGTCACTGGGAGGTGCGAAAATACGATTTTCCGATAGGATTGTGTCGGTGTTTTCAAAACCAAGGTTACCACTCATAAATGACCCTCCTGTCGACAATATGCAAGATGTATGGCGTGAGCGTAACTCCCTGCTGCATCGCGCGCCATACGAACATAATCCCTTGCGCGGGAGCGACGCGCAAAAGCACAGGTTGTTCGCATGGACAATGAAGTAGCAACATTTCTGTTAGAAATAATTCTATATGTGCCCGATTGCCATAGACCTGGCAACAACACATTTGTTGGCCGGGTCGTTTGGATCTATCAGTATAATAACACACGCTGCACTCTTATGAGCAGTGGGCTCTCTTACCTATGTCTGCTCGTAACTCTCGTTGGATTATATCCCAGACAAACTGCTCGGAGGCATGTACATCTCGCTTGTGCCCACCAGAAATGTCGGGCCACCCCTTGCGGGTGATTCCTTGCCGCCAGATGACGCGCAGCGTAGGCGCGCCAGCGCCGTTTCTGGCGGAATACCCGATTCCCTGGGCGCGCAGCGCCAGCCGCGCTAGCGGCGTTGGGAGTCGGAATACAGAGGACAGCCGGTGGGGCGGATGGCCGGGGGGGCGGCTCGGTGAGAGGCTTGCGGGTGGCTGTTTAGCCCACCTCCACATGCCGCTGGATCGGCCGCGTGAAATTGCCTATCTCTACCTCGGGCACCTCGCGCCGCAGG
>JAFMRP010000976.1 GCA_017354095.1 Ktedonobacteraceae bacterium | reverse complement strand
CTACACACCCCAGGTCACGGTCGAAAATACCCCAGGTCACGGTCGAAAATACCCCAGGTCACGGTCGAAAATCGCGCCGCGAAACGGCCTGTAGAGCGGCATGCTGATTCTTAGTAATTACAGTAATTACAGTGCGAGTAGCGGCGGCTTGCACCGCGCGCCGCTCTCGCTGATAATCATGGGAACGAATCAGCACAGAGGCTTCATCTCTGTGCCTACTCCAAAAATAAAACCCCGCGGACACGGGGCTCTGTAGGAGATTTGATCATGGACGATTCAACCTCACACGATCATGCTATCACGGAGGAGCAAGCCTGGTCAAAACTGAAGGACTTGAAAGAGATCCTGACCACCAAACGCAATACGCTCGCCACGCAGCTACGCACGTATGAGGCTGGCGAGCCTGTTGAGTTAGAGCAAGTCACACGTACGCTGCAGGAAACGCAGCGTGCTATCAGCGATGCCTTGCCCTCTTCTGATAATGGGCCTGCTGAATACTCCATTCGGGAACTGATCGAAGGCTATTGGGAGCAGGCTCAGAACCGTAAGAATACGGCGACGACTGGATTTAGCAAGCTTGTCGAGATTCTCTCAGGTGGATTTGAGCCGCTGCGCCTGGTCGGGGTACTTGGCGCTCCGAATTGCGGAAAGACCACCTTTACCCATCAGATCGCTGATCACGTTGCCAATAGCGGACGTCCCGTGCTCTATGTGACCAGTGAGGACACCCCTGCTGCGCTGCTGGCGAAGACACTGGCGCGGATCGGGAAGGTGAAGTATAGTGCCGTGCTCAAGGGATGGGAGAGTGAGAAGGACAAAATCAACGAGGCGCTGGCCACGCAGCTGGACCGGCTGAGCAGCCAACGCCTGCGCTACCTGGATGCGACCAATGGTATTCTGATCCACGAGATACGGGATCGGGCGAGAGCGCACTTCCTGCGCTATGGAGAGGCGAATGATGGGGGGCCTGGTGTGTTGGTGATCGACTACCTGCAGCGGATTGCACGTGCCATTAAGGCGAAGAGCGGCCTGAACAAGGATCTGCGCGAAGTGGTGTCTGACGTCACCGACCAGCTGCGCGCGATTGCCTATGAGCTCAATTGCACGGTGCTGGCTATTGCCTCGCAAAACCGGACCAATTATGCCCGAGGTGAGCAGGGATCAATGGGAAGCGCGAAAGAAAGCGGTGACATTGAATATACCTGCGATGTGATGATGGCGCTCAACGAGGATGTCAAGAGCAATCGCATGGTCCCTGCGGGGCAAACACCCATTAAGCTGTTTGTGGATAAGAACCGGCAGGGAGAGCGCGGAAAGACGGTGGATCTTAATTTCTGGGCTGAGCGTCAAACGTTTACGTCCGTTGCTGACTAAGGGAGGGTGAACGATGGCTGTTCAGGAATGTTTTCATAACGGGAGAACCATCTACATCATCTCTGAAAATGATCTGCAACACGTCAAGAAAGCAGGCCGACGTATCCGGGCCCAGTGCCCGGTTCATCATAGCCGTGACCGAGACCTTTCTGTCGCACCGTACTATGACGGAATGACTGATGAGGATCACCATCTGGCAGGCTGGGGCTATTGCCATAGCGCGAAATGTCAGGCGACCGTGTTGGTGAGGGAATGGAACCCCGGAGCTGCGGCCGCCATGTTACGTGAGCCTGTTCAGCCGATAAAGCCTCGCCTCACCCTGAGCTCAGAGGAATTGGAGCGGGCTGATGTGTGGCAGGAGCGGGAACTGTTGGCGCTCGAAAAGCTGTACCCGCGGATGCAGGCCCAGCTGCAGCATCCTCGTGTGCAGGCATACCTTGCCGGACGGGGGCTCGCTGCGATGGGTGACTTGCTGGAATCCCTTGGCGCTGGCTATATCCCCCCCATTGGTGATCGGTGGAATGGGTGGATCGAGGTGCAGGATGCGAAGGGGAAGGCCCGGGTCAGTCTTGCCAAATGGTGTGACCGCCTGGTGTTCCCTCACACGGCGCGTGACGGATCGCGCCACTTTATTGGGCGAACCTTGCATCTGTGGGAACCCGGCATGGACGAGAATGAGCATAAGCGCCTGC
Organism: Ktedonobacteraceae bacterium; assembly: GCA_017354095.1. Lineage (GTDB taxonomy): Bacteria > Chloroflexota > Ktedonobacteria > Ktedonobacterales > Ktedonobacteraceae > Bu33. Next base: position 888 of record JAFMRP010000976.1, on the reverse strand, counting down.
TGGACGAGCTGGAGCAGCAGGCCAAAGAGGAGTATGGTGAGGCGCGTGGATCGCGCTACGCCATTAAGCGCTACGAGAAGACGTATAAAAGCGGGTTTCTCCATGCTGCTGCCATGCAAGCGCATCAACGTATTCTTATCTGTGAGGGGGTGTTTGATCTCCTGCCATTGCTCTATGAGGGTCTGGAGAATGCGGTTGCCATTAGTGGCACGCATATTGATGTGCAGGCGATCCCGGTGCATGTTCGATCTTGCACCCTGGCCTTTGATGCCGATCTCAAGAACGGCGCGGCGATTGCCAGTACATGCGAGAAACTGGGCTATGCAGGAATCACCTTTGACTTTCTCTCACCGCCTGACGACCAGCGCGGGAAAGACTGGAGTGAGCGCTATCGACTGCATGGTCGGGGCGGACTAGAGCCCCTGTTGGCTACTGCCCAACAGATCGCCGTAGCGCAAGGGGATGAAGAGGTGTGCGTGGTGTGCGGCCGAGCGCTTATCGAGGGCGACGTAGCTCATGAGATCGAATTTTACTACGATGCTGATGGAACGCTCTACTGTGCAGAGCACTGGCCTGGTCATGACCGGACGGACACTCAGACAGATCAGGATAGTCAGGAGGCATCACCTGTGTCTTCTTCCCTACCTGGTTCCGGGAGACTGGACCGTAATACCCAGGGGGTAATACCAGTGGATGGTGAGTTTCCTGCTGGAGCGAACGATTCGTCTGCCGCATCAGCTAACAGCGAATCAGCGCCGTTTCCTGTAGCCACAACAGCGCAGATGCATGATCAAGCGCTGGACGATCCGGTTGTGCAGGAGCTCATGAGGGCGTTTGGACCGCTGGCGAAGGAAGGGGGAATACGGACGAGTGATGTGTACCCGGCAG
>JAFMRP010000975.1 GCA_017354095.1 Ktedonobacteraceae bacterium | reverse complement strand
CTGGCTGCGGCCTATGGCGAATGCGAAGACCCTGGTGGGTTTGACGGAGAACACGAGATTCGAATCGGTGAGAACTCGTTGTGTGTCTTCATCGTAGAGGTAAAAATACCCGTTGCGTACCTGGTATGACCAGTCTCCATCCCACTTGGTCGCCCACACCGAGGTTAAGCGTTCGAGCACGTCCTGGTCGGTGATCTGCACGGCGTCGCCCTCAACCACTACGGTGAGTCCCTCTTTCTGGTTGCAGCCGGTCGTCAGAATGACGTGCGGGTTTCCACGCAGGTTGACCGTCTTCTGGGCGGTGGAGGTCACGGTAAAGTGGATGGCTCCGTCGTGCCACACGGCCACGAGCGGCGTGACGTGAGGGCGACCGTCGGCCCGCACGGTTGAGAGCCAGAACAGCTCGGCGGTTTCGAGCGCCTGACGCGTCTCCTCCCATGGCGTGGGTACGCTGTGTTGGGCGCTGGTCGTGATGGGTTCGTTCATCCTCAGAACTCCTTTCAATTGTTCTGCTTCTCTCGCAGGAAGCGAGAAGATATCAGTCCATTCTCTTTGCGCGAAGGAAAACCGGAAAAGCCCAAAACGACGCACGCAAAGTCACGCAATTTTACACCATGAAGCGACCATCCATTTACTGCCTCATCCGGTTCCTGAGGGGCTGATTAGAGACCCTCAAGCGCTTTCTCAAGGACGGGATCATGGCCGGCAGCCAGTTCTGTTGATGTGGGATGCACATCATCGTCGGGCGGCACGCCAATACCGTCAATGCTCTCTCCGGCGGGACCTTGCAGGAACGCGACAGGTACCGTCACTATGCTCCCATCGTCGAGAGAGAAGTCACTGGATGGTCCAGAGGCCATGCCTGACGTTCTTTCTCCCACCAGGCGTCCCAGGTGGAGGTCTCGAATATCCATAGCGGTAAGCTCGCAGGCAGATGCGCAGCCTCGATCGATCAATGCAACCAGGCTAACGTGGAACAGCGGGATACTCTCATCCGTTCTTAGTTCTGCGCGTTGTCCCTGCCTGTCAATAGTGGTTGAGATGGCCTGGTTGTGGACAAACATACTGATAATGCGCCTCTGTTCTCCGACATCTCCCCCGCCGTTTCCGCGCATATCGAGAATCACGCCCTTGAGCTGCGCTCCGGCCTGCTGCATGGCGCGGTTGATCTGCTCATAGACGCCTCTTTTAAATTGGGTGAAGCGTACGTAGAGGATGTTCCCGGGCAGCATTCGTGTGGAGACGAGCGGAGTGGCCGGATAAGCGGCAGGAACCAGGCTTACACGTGTTGGGCTAGCGGCACCTGGATGCTGTATCTGTAATCGAATCGGCGCCGAACTCGAAAGCTGGCTTATTACCTCTGGTGCCGGATGTTGATTGATAAAAGGGGAAAAGCCGTTGATCGCGACGATGGTATCGCCGGGTCGCAATCCAGCCTTCTCCGCCGGGCTGCCGGGATCAACACTGCGAATATAGAGCGGAGGCAAGCTTTGCGCAAACTGTTCGGGATTATAGAAAGGGAGATGAATACCCAGTCCTGTCCGCGTGCCAGGTGGGGCAGACGCTCCGCCCTTATTCCTTGGGGGTGGCATATAATTGGCATGATCATCGTGCAAGCCGTCCACCATGCCGGCAATCGCCGCCGCCACGAGGTCTTGCTGGTTCGACGACAGATGCGCTGTCATCGTCGTATAGGTCCGCTCAAATGCCTGCCAGTCTGCCTGGCGATCACCGGTCAGCGCGGGCAAGACGGCGCCGGGCTGGTCTTGATGGTGTTGAACAAGGTAGTTGACCATACCGCCCATCGCGTGTTGGAGCAGGCTGCGGGGATCGAGAGCTGCTGGATAGTTATCGAGAATACAGTTGTAAGCCTGTTTTATGGTATGTATACTACTGGAGGCCGGGGTTCCGGCTGACTGGGATTGCGTGCCGCACGATGAGCTTCCTGACACGATAGGAGGTGCCGCCCTCCAGGTAAGGTACAGAAAACTCGTTGCAATCAGCCCCACCACAATTGCGAGGCGCACCAGCCTGGCGCTATCCTGCCGCCACCACTGCCTGTCGGAGGGAGACGCTATTGTCCCTCCCCGGAACAGCTCTGGTTTTTCGCTTACTTTACTCATAGTTGTCTTTTCCTCTTGCTATGAGACTAATCATCGCAGGATGCCTTTCCTCCTGAACACATAAGAAATGCATCCATGATATGCATATTCAAGTCATCCTGACTCATCTCGTGAATCGTCTTGTCGGCCTGCTGCTGTGTCAACACATGCTGGTCTACCAGCACGGCATGAGCCTGTTGGACCGCTGTAGCCTCTATAGTGTGGATCTGCTCCTGTGAAATTCCCTGCGTCTGGGCAAGGCCGCTTAACCATTTGGATGCAGCGGTTTCATTGATCTCGACTCGTCCACTATTGGTAGGGGTTTGCGTTGCAAGATAGGTAGATCGCAAGTTTTCCTGTATCTGCGGCTGGGTCATATTCATTCCCTGAGCAAACTGTGCTCTCAGGGTTTGCCAGTAAACAGGTGGGTAGTTATCCCAGGGAGACGATCTGCTGCTGCTAGAGCCCCCTTTAGCTGTTTGTGTTGGTGTCGCATTTGTGCTCGGAGACGCACTGTTTGTGGCGTATACTCGCCAGACGGCCACGAGGGCACCGGCCAGGATGACGATCACGCCCAGCGAAATGAGAAGAGGCATAAGGCGCCGGCCTGTCTGCCGCTGTGGCTTTTTTTGTAACAGATCTGATTTTTGTTCTTCCTGGTTTGACATATCTTTAACCCCTCCGTGTGTTATTCATTCATAGCGCAGTGCTTCGGCGGGTAAGATGCCGGAAGCGCGCTGCGCGGGGACGACGGTGCAAACGAAAGACACCAGGCAGCAACCCAGCAGGATGCCGAGCGTGGGAAGCACCGGGATCGCGAAACTTTTTGAGGTGGCATGGGCAATCTGTGAGACC
>JAFMRP010000974.1 GCA_017354095.1 Ktedonobacteraceae bacterium | reverse complement strand
GCTTTGCTCAAGGAGGAGTAAAGCCCAGGGAACGTCTCTTGTTTATTTTTTTACATGCTCTGCTGTTTATCACCAAAAGTGTGCCAGATCCTATTTTTCTGAGAATCGTCACTATGACCCTGATGCCAATCGTATTGAATGGCTCTGGCGCATCTCGCGGCGGGTTGTTACCCATAATCATCAGCGCTGTACGTTCGACCTTCTGCTCGCGGATCTGGAGACGCATTTTCAGACACTGGCTCACACGCCCGCCGATGTTCTTCGTCATATCGGCAGCCCGTTTGCACCTGACAAGGAAGCTCCTTTGCCACTTATCCATACCGCATGATCAACTTGGAAGCATATAGCCCCTGACCCGAAGAGGGGAGGTGTCGAGATGGAGATCATGGTGGACCGTGAGGTCGCGCAGCGCAGCCAAGGCAACTCGAACTAAGTTCCGTGCCGTGGCTGACCGGGAGCATGCTCCCAGTCCCAGATCTCACCTTGTGAGATCGGAGGGTGGCGCAGTTCGCATATGGAACCGCGCCACCCTCTCCCGATTCACTTCCACTTCCTTTCGCCATTCAGGACGGCTGCATCTCATTTGGGCCTAAATAGGGATGAAAACATCTGGAAAGAGTTGGTGAAAAGAGCTATACTACTTCTGGAAATGTTTTTTTTGTGAGGATCGTGCTTCTCTCGTCCAGCAAGCCAGAGATCCTATCGCTGCCGCTCTCAAGATGTGCGCGAGAATTTGTCGATTGCTGGAAGAAAAGAGAGCACGAACCCCCAAAGGAGAACCCGATCTCTCTCCTGACCAATGAGATCGAGCATGGGTTTGGCGCGCTCCCACCAGAGCAGCGACGGCTCATGTGACGACCATCACACCACACGATGTCCTCGCTCATCAAGCTGGCCGTGCTAGCACGCAAGAGAGGTGCCCAAGGGCAGGTGTCTTGTGGGCTGGAGCAGCTAGCCCCTGACCCGAAGAGGGGAGGTGTCGAGATGGAGATCATGGTGGACCGTGAGGTCGCGCAGCGCAGCTACGCCAACTCGAACTGAGTTCCGTGCTGCACTGACCGGGGGCATACCCCCGGTCCCAGATCTCACCTTGTGAGATCGGAGGGTGGCGTAGTTCGCATATGGAACCGCGCCACCCTCTCCCGGTTCCATTCCATTCACTCTCTGAGAGGAGAGGACATGGCAGTGCATGCTGCCTGGAAACCCGAATTCAAATCCTACTTGAGGGTGGAAATCGTTCGAGGTACTCCTGGTGCTCCCCCAAGGCTATCCCTACATTTTGGGCACACCGATGGGGTCCTTGTCAGCGACGGGCCCTATGAGCGGAAACTGTTCTCACTCCTCGATGGATCTCGCACCTGCCAGGAGATCATCAGGGAGATGAAGAGCGATCCTCACATCACTACCGTGAGGGTGTGGGGGGATCTGAAGAAAATGTTCGAGTTCGGGCTGCTGCAAAACGCAGCAGCGGACAAGGCAGGACTCTCTCAGAAGCACATCAAGAGGTTGGAACGGCACATTGGGTACCTTGGACTTCTGGATACACCAGGGGAAAAGAGGTATCACCTCCAGAGGAAGCTTCTGGAGAGTCACGTGACAGTCCTGGGAACAGGAGCTATGGGCAGTCATGTCCTGGACCTCCTGGGCCGCATCGGCGTCGGGAACTTCCGTATCGTCGACGACGATACAGTCGAGGTAAGCAACCTCAATCGAGGGCGCTTTACCAGAGCCGACATCGGCAAAGCCAAAACGCAGGTGGTCCGAGAGCTCCTTCTGGGGATCGACGATGCCATCACCATCGAGGTACAAGAGAAGCGGATCAACAGCGCGCAGGACATCGTCGATATCCTCCAAACCGGCAGGAAGACCGACCTGGTACTGTTGTGTGCGGACACACCGCTTGCCATCTCTTCCTGGATGAATCAGGCGGCGCTCCAAACGGGTATCCCCTTCCTCACATCGGGATATCAAGGATGCGGAGCCGAAGTCGGGCCACTCGTCATTCCAGGGAAGACCGACTGCCTGATGTGCCTCCTGGGACGGGATGCGCCCGACTCCGAGGACGTGTCTCACGTAGAGGTTCCGCAGGAACTCGTCTGGCTGAACGAGCGGGCGGCAACGGGTCATCCAACCGATGCTGCACATACGGCTTTCGTGGCATCTCGGCTCGCGCATGAGGCTGAGATGTATCTCATCGGCCAGACGCCGAATACGCTTGGCACGATCCTGAACTATGACCCTGCAACATGGTCGTTCGGGTCACTGGAGCGTCCACGGGTCAGGAATTGCCCAGCCTGTGGACGGCGGCATCCAGATGAGACGCCGGAGTAGTACCACGGAGTAACACCTGCAGGAGCAAGCTGATAACAAGGCCATCACGTCTTGTCAGCTTGCTCCCAGGGTGCCACGCATCCTGGGGACAGAGAAAGCTCTTTCTCGGGCCGTAAGAACGCCATGTTGGGCGAATTACCTCTCATGTTAGAAGACGACCAACACCTCTGGCATGAGTGTAGCCGATTGGTCACCAACTGCATCATTTTCTACAATATGACCATCTTGTCGCTGTTGTGGGTACGTCAAGAGGCCACCCAAGACATGGCGCACATCGCCCACGTCTCTCCGGTGGCCTGGCAACACATTAAATTCTATGGCCGGCATGAGTTTACCAAAGCGTCAGAGCCCATCAATATGGAAGAGATCGTCGAAGCCGTAGCGCATCATCCCATGCTCTCGATGCGGACGAAGGAGGTGCCTGGTTGAAGCCGAGTGCACCGTTTCGGGGGGTTATGCAAAAACCCCCATTCTCCGGTGAGGATGCAACTGGAGCAAAGCCTCCCCTCCCCATCACCGTACGCCTCTCCCCGGCTCTCCCAGGGAGCAGGCGCTCGTAACCATGATCTACCAGAGCAAGCATTCATAGACCCATGAGAGACAGCCGTCCCACATATGACCCAGCACTCA
>JAFMRP010000973.1 GCA_017354095.1 Ktedonobacteraceae bacterium | reverse complement strand
GGTGATCGTTGTTGGTATATCATCGCCTTGCTGCGGTGATGGGTCAATAAAAACCAGTTTGTGAGGAGAATGCCTGGGCTTCCCGCAGAAGCCGAGCTCCTGTGAACTCATGCCCAGGTAAACACAGAGGCGCCGACGTGACTCGGCATTGATGGGATAGTTATGCTCGGCGCGCCAGATCGTTGAGGCTCCGACCTTTGCCTCTTCTGCTAGCTGCTCGATCGTTAAATTGCGCGCAAAGCGAGCCACACGCAGGGGATGCAGGTTAGCATCTGACATATCTCTCTCTCCCTCCTCTTTGAGGATACATCCACCTTAAGTATAACCTAGAAATCAGAACAAATATAGATGTAGCTATTTTTGCTTGCTGGAGGCAAAGCGTGAATTAGTCAGTTTCTATTCAGTTGGATATTCGAGCTGCATTATGTATTGACTATCGCTCTGCTCCAAATTATATAAGTACTATACCGTATTCCCCCTCCAGCCCCGTATGCTATTGATGAGCGAAAAGGACGACTAAGGCCGGGGGCGTTTCAGAGCTTTCCTGGTTGTCGATGTTGGGTTATTGTCACAGAAAAAAGAGGAGTCGTATGCAAGGAGCAAACAATCGATCGGGTGGGTGGATGCGCCGCCGCATATATATCGCGATGGCCGCACTTCTCATCTTCATAACGGCTGCTGTATTTATTCCCCTAAACATTCAGCGTGTGAACGCAGCCGGAGAAGGTTACTGGCACACCAGTGGCTCGCAGATTTTGGATTCCAACAACCAGCCTGTGCGCATTGCAGGCATTAACTGGTTTGGCTTTGAGACGGCTAATTATGTTGTACATGGCCTGTGGACTCGTGGCTACAGAGATATGCTGGATCAGATTGCCAGCCTGGGCTACAATACACTGCGCCTCCCCTATTCAAATCAGTTATTCGATGCTGGTAGCACCCCCAATAGTATCGATTTCGCGAAAAATCCTGACCTGCAGGGACTGACTGGCCTGCAAATCATGGATAAAATTATTGCCTATGCCAGCCAGAAGGGACTGCGCATTATACTAGATCGCCACCGCCCCGATTCAGGCGCGCAATCGGCGCTCTGGTATACATCAGCCTACTCCGAAGCACGCTGGATCTCTGACTGGCAGATGCTGGCGAACCGTTACAAAAATAACCCCATGGTGGTTGGCGCCGACCTGCATAACGAACCGCACGCACCAGCCTGCTGGGGTTGTGGCGATCAGTCCGTTGATTGGCGTCTCGCCGCTCAGCGTGCTGGCAATGCTATCTTGTCAGTCAATCCAAACTGGCTGATCTTTGTTGAGGGTGTCGATTGCTATGGTCCGGGAGGGGCCGCGAGTGGTGATTGTACCTGGTGGGGGGGTAATCTAGAGGGGGCTGCAACCAGCCCTGTGCAACTCAGCGTTTCCAATCGCCTGGTCTACTCTGCGCACGACTATCCCGCCAGCGTTTTTCCACAATCCTGGTTCAGTGCTCCAAACTATCCCAACAATCTTCCTGGCGTGTGGGATACCCACTGGGGCTATCTGGTGAAAAATCATACCGCACCTGTCTGGCTAGGCGAGTTCGGCACCAGGTTGCAGACAACATCTGACCAGCAGTGGCTCTCAACGCTGGTGAGCTATCTGGGCACCGGTGCTTCAGGCATCGGTTGGACCTTCTGGTCCTGGAATCCCAATTCTGGCGATACGGGTGGTATCCTGCAGGACGACTGGGTTACTGTCAACCAGGCTAAGCAAAACATTCTCAATCCCATCGAATTCCCTCTCACTGGTGGAAGTGTGCCGACTCCAATCCCCACCAATACACCGGTCACCACTCCCACTAACACACCAACACCGCGTCCAACCGGCACGGCTACACCGACTCCCGTACCCGGTGTCTCGCTCCAGATCAATTATAAAACGGGTACAAACTTGGCAACGACGAATATCGTGAGACCGAATTTCCAGGTGGTAAACACAGGCAACTCGTCGATCAATCTGAGCAATGTGGTGATCCGCTACTGGTATACCGTCGATGGAGATAAGCCACAGACTTACGCATGTGATTATGCCGCCGTTGGCTGTGCCAATATTCAGGGTTCGTTCGTTAAGCTCTCATCGGCACGCGCCAATGCTGATTACTACTTCCAGATCAGCTTTACGTCTGGGGCGGGGAGCCTGGCCCCTGGAGCAAATAGCAACGATATGCAGAATCGCTTCAACAAAAACGATTGGTCCAACTATAACCAGGCGAATGATTACTCGTACAACAGCTCTTTAACGAACTGGGGCACCTCGATCAGGGTGACCGCGTACTATAACGGAGCACTGGTCTGGGGCACTGAGCCCTGATCCTCATATCGCTTCGGATCGCCAGGGGCAGGCCCTACAGGGCCTGCCCCTGCTTTTTCTCCTCTGTGGCTGCTCCTGGGAAACGAGTTTCCCGCTCCGGATCGCTATTGGCTGCAAATTCAGCGGGAAAGGGGTTGTTTCTTCGCATTTTTGGATGCATAATTGCATTAGATGGAAATGCTGCATCTTGAAATGCATCATTTTATGCTAGTGGTGTCTTATCTTAATCAGAAATGATAGGAATGCAGAGAGGGAGCCTGGCATGCCGTCACCAGAGGACTTTGCACAATCAGCACCAACGGAGGAGAATTTGCGTATTGTACAGGTAACTGAGGATGACATTACCGGTGAAGTAACAACGGACGATCTGACAGATGTAGTCTATCATTCTGATAAACTTACCGACGTTGCGCCGCACACGGAAACTCTGGAAGCTATCAAACAGCATATAGAGCCTCTCCCACATCTGTGGCGTGATCAACGTGATATGCTGAATGAGCGGCGGCGAGCTCTCTCGCAGCAACTGGAACTACCCGGACACAGAGGAAGTGCCAGGAGGGGAATTTCACATCTGCGCGAGGAGAATCGCTGGTTGCGCTTTGAGCTACAGAAG
>JAFMRP010000188.1 GCA_017354095.1 Ktedonobacteraceae bacterium | reverse complement strand
GGTGAAAGCCATCCTGCTGGCGCAGCAGGAACGCCGTTTCCGAGAGATTCATCTCACGCGCGACATTCTGCATCCAGCGCTCATCTCGTGGCGCGGGCAGGAGACAGACGCCAGCGGGGTTACCGGCAAATGGCGTATTCGTAAAAGCATCTATTTGCACAATACCCAGACCCATAGCAGTTCTCCTTTAATAAGATAGCCTGATACAGGCAGTTTGTTGTTCGCTACCGGGCTTTGATCGCTTTCTGCCGCCTGTTCTCCACTTCCGCGATCAGGTCGGACAGCGGCATATCCGCCATCGATTGCAGGCGCAGATCGGCGTGATCCAGCGAGTGCAGCATAGTGATGGTATTGGGGACCGCGACACAGAAGATGCCGGCCTGCTGCGCAGCCGAGACACCATGCGACGAATCTTCCAGGGCGATGGCCTCGTGCGCGGGCGTCTCCAGCGCCTCCAGTATCGAGAGGTAGAGCTCAGGGTGCGGCTTTCTATGCGTCACATCATCGCGAAAACGGCCATTGTCGAAGTAAGTATGCAATCCCAGGCGCTCTAGATGGCCCATCACCCACTCGCGGGGTGAATTGGAGGCCAGTCCCAGCTTTAAGCCAAGCCTGCGCGCCTCCGCCAGGTAGCTTTCCACGCCGGGCAGAGAGGGAAGCGTTTGAGAGCCCTCAAGGCTCAGACGGTGTGTTCGTTCCCTGATCACCTCGCGCTCAATGGGTCGATCAAGGAGGGTTTCCAGGTGGACATAGGGGTCGAAGTGCTCCAGGGTGCCGCCGACACAGGCAGCCCATTGCTCCATAGTCAGCTCACACTGAAACTCCTGGTATATCATCTGCCATATCTGAAATTCGTGCAATTCTGTATCTACGATAAGACCATCAAAATCAAAGAGAAGTGTTTTGATCATGAACCAACCTTTATATATTTGTGCTTGCTCCGCGTATATTGTACAACACTTCGGCTTTGCATATTTTCTCGCATATGGTTTTGCAGGGGGTCGCGAAATCCCGTACGAAACCCTTCACAACCCTTCACACGGCCTGTAGAGCCGCTGCAACCCTTCACCAAACCCTTCACCGACCCTTCACAACCCTTCAACCCTTCACACCTTTCGTCTTTCGATCACCAACTCCGGTCCTCTTGTCCAGGCGGTCGGCAAGGTAGCGCTCCTGGAGCGGGCTGAGCAACATTTCTCTCGTCTTTTTTTTATTCATCGACCTTGACAAAATGGTAATAATCCTATATAAGGACAGGGGGTAGGGGGATGATTGTGTGTAACGCGATCCGGCTCCCATACATACGAGTCCAGCCACAACATCACATACCACAAAAACGCATTGATGGCCGTCTCTAGTAACTACACAGTAGAGTAAGAGAAGAGGAGGGGTCTATGCTTGAAGAGCAGATTGTGATCAAGCCAGCTACAGAGGGAGACCCGACGAAGTGCTATGTGTGTGGGGGAGAGATGACAGCCAGCTGTGCCCGCTGTAAGCAACCGATCTGTGATGAACACCGACAGGAGTCACGTGATCCCATCGCTAAAGTGACCATGGTGTTGTGTGACGAATGCGCGGACTACTACGAGGGGCTGGTCAAACCGGACTAGCAACGAAAGAAAATAACGTATCATGAAGCACACATTGCCCGGCTCAGCTGCCAGTTCGGCGGAGCCGGGCAAGTAGCGTGTTGGGGGAAAGGGCTTGACATAGACGAGATGCGTGATATTCTGAACAACATCCAGGAACGTATCCTGGCAAGAAGGATTGAACTGGTTGAAAGGAGGAGTATGCGCTACATTTGCGTTTTCGCGGGATCGAGTCATGGGAAACGCCAGCAATATGAGCAAGCAGCGCGCTCCCTGGGACAGGAACTCACGGCTCGTGGCCTGGGACTGGTCTATGGGGGATCAAGCGTTGGTCTGATGGGGGTACTCGCCGACGCGGTACTGGCGAATGGTGGAGAAGTCATCGGCGTTATTCCCAAGAATTTATTCCAGCGCGAAGTGGCACATCGGGGACTGAGCACCCTGCACGAGGTTGGCAGTATGCATGAGCGCAAAGCCATGATGGCAAATCTTGCAGACGGATTCATCGCTCTGCCCGGGGGTTTTGGCACGTTTGATGAACTTTTTGAGATCATCACCTGGGCCCAGATTGGCATTCATCATAAGCCTATCGGCCTGCTCAACGTCGCGGACTATTTTCAGCCGTTGAAAGCGCTGATCGCCCATGCAACCAGCGAGGGATTTGTGCAACCTGCCCATGCCCAGTTGATACTGGAAGGGAGCACAGCCACAGAACTGCTGGACATGCTGCAGACGTTTCAGCCGGGGGTGGTGCTCTCCAAGTGGGACACGCCCGCGCCATAACCGAGGTGGAGCTGGCAGAGCAAACAAAGCTAGCCCACAGGTTACATGGCTAGCTGCCATAAAAGAAGCTATCTGACATGTCACCTTTATAGCGACCTATCCGTTACATTACAATATAGAATTCCTGGTACATAACTCGCTTGACCTTTGTAGTTTTCCAATGTATCCTCCTCGCTATAGGGATGGGCCGAAAGCAGTTTTTGTTATGATTCGCTTGAGGATGCTGGAATTTGAGGGAATTGGAAGCTCAAAGGGTATAGTAAAGAAATAAGGCCATAATATAGTTTATATGCAGAAGGAGTCTGTGATGCCAGAGGAGGTATTCCCACCAGCTGCGAACAGCCCGCATACCACCCCGATATTAATCGTTGAAGATGATGAGGGGATTGGCCAGTTTCTACAGCAGCTTATCGAAGAGGAGACTCCCTACCAGACGGTTGTCCTTACAAACGGGCAAAGCGCATTGGAGCAGGCGCCCGCACTGCAGCCTTGCCTGATGCTGCTCGACTACTGGTTACCCGGGATCAATGGTCTGGAGGTTTATGACCGTTTGCAGGAGCAGGAGAAAATGCGTGGTATCCCCGTGATCATGATGAGCGCGACGCTGCCAGTGGAAGAGCTCAACAAACGTGGGATTTTCCAGTTACGCAAGCCAATGGAGATTGGGGGCGTATTGCGCATGATTACTCACGCGCTGGCAAGCTATGAAGAAAAGCAGATCCAGAAACAATTCCACTAAACACAAAAGTCAAGAGAAGCTATCTCTTTAGGGTAGGTTCTGGTACAATAGAGACGGCATGCAAAACGGGCCTTCATTGGCAGAGCGATCAATACCATGGCTTATGGTAACAAGGGAGAGTAGCGCCTGCAGAGTCTGGACTTGACAATGTTGCTACAATGCGCATAGAAGGCTTCGCAGATGCCAGCTTATTCAGGCAAGCGACACACACGGGGTGCGGCCCGGATCAGGTCTGCATGAGCAGATCCGGCATCACCAGAACCGGGAACAAAGCTCTTCCCAGTTCCACGCAAATAGGGAGGGATTCCCGCACCAGAAAGTTGATGAGAGGAAACGGGGGAGTACATGCAGCCATTATCTCATGATGCACCTAAGCGTGGTAACGCCCCAGAACGCGTCAGGGCACGGGCCAGGCAGGAGCACGCAAGGCAGGAAGATCAGTGGGCCATACTCCGACACGAGGTGGAAGAAGAGGACAAGCAGCGGAAGGAAGAGCCTGGATGGTCAGGCTGGGAACAGCGAGATACAGATGAAGAGGTCAATGCTTCCCTATCGTCCCTCGAAGAGCTTTCACAAGCAACCCACAAAGTCGATATCGTGGTAGCCGGCGTGGGTGGTGGCGGAATGAACGCCGTCAACCGCATGATCGACACGCGTGTGCGCGGTGTGCGCTACGTGGTGATGAACACCGATGCCCAGGTACTGTCACTATCACAAGCGACGGGCAAAATCTGCCTTGGACAACACCACACCAAGGGATTGGGCGCGGGTGGTATCGCGGCGGTTGGTACGCGAGCGGCAACCGAAAGCACAAACGAGATTCGCGATGCGCTGGGATCAGCCGACCTGGTTTTCATCGCGGCCGGCATGGGTGGTGGTACCGGCACGGGAGCGGCGCCGGTTGTTGCTTCTATCGCCAAAAAGCTGGGGGCGCTCACCGTTGGTATAGTGACACTGCCATTCACCTTCGAGGGAACGCGCCGCAGACGTATAGCGGAGCAAGGTCTGGCCGAGCTTGGTAACGAAATCGACGCGCTGATTACAGTCCCCAATGACCGGCTGCTGACCACGGTAGCGCGGGAATGCAACCTTTCAGACGCGTTTAAAGTGGCCGATGATGTATTGCGACAGGGCGTACAGGGCATTGCCGAGGTCATTAACGTACCCGGCATGATCAATGTCGATTTCGCCGATGTGCGCAGTGTGCTGCGCGAGGCCGGTACGGCGCTAATGAGCATTGGACAGGGCCGTGGCCGCAACCGGGCACAGCAGGCGGCTGAAGAGGCTATCGCAGGTGGATTTTTAAACGTCACCATTCGTGGAGCGCAGCGTGTTCTTTTCAATATCAGTGGTGGTGAGGATATGACGCTGTTCGAGGTTAACGAGGTCGCTGAGCGTATTGGAGAGGCTATCGATAGCGCGGCAGATATCACCTTTGGAGCGGTCATTGATCCTTCGCTGACAGAGACGATGCGGGTAACGCTGATCGCAGCCGGTATGGACGAGACATTCACGAGGGGTATCGGCGCTACGCCCGGTGAAGCCTCGCGCACGTTCGCATCTGGCCATACAGGTGCATTCAGTACTCCACCCACTCCCAGACCTGCCGGCACGCCATCCAGATACCAGCGCGGGGTAAATGAAGTGCGAGGCAATTATGGAGCAGCGCGCGGTGCCAGGAACAATAGTGATGTCGATATTCCCCCATTTATGAAGCGTTAACGGAGCGTATAAAAAAGTTGCACCTGGGCAACCTCTCACCGGTAGTGAGAGATGTGTGCAGGTGCAGTTTTTTGCGTCCAGCGCAGATTTAATCGCTCTCGGCAGGAGCAGGTAGAGGAGTATTGGAGCGCCCTCGCTCCCCACCTTTTTTGCCAATCTTAGAATAGAACTCCGAGCCCTGTTGACGCTTGGTGGACTCACCACCTTTTTTACCAATTTCAGCATAGAATTGTGGCCCCCGTTTTTCTTTCACGGTTTCGCCACCTTTCTTGCCGATACGCGAGTAAAATTCGGGGCCATACTTTTCGCGCACGGCCTGACCACCGTGCTTTGCTTTCTGCGATCCTGGTTCGGGTCCACGCTTGTTGTTTGCCATAGAAAGTCCCGCCTCTCTTTTACTTCTTACACCACACTGACCCAACTGCACAGCGGTGAGACATTCTTAAACCTCAGAACATCTCGCTGCTTCCCTACTGCGACTGATGTTCTCGCGCCTGCGCCACTCGATTGGCGATCAACCCGGCTGTAATACCGGCACCGACGCCATTATCGATATTGACTATAGAGAGCCCCGGCGCACACGTCTGTAACATCGAAAGCAACGCGGCAATGCCCTTGCCGCCCAGTCCGTAGCCAATCGACGTAGGTAAACCAATCACAGGAACTGGAACCAGTCCAGCGACGACTGAAGGCAACGCTCCATCCATACCGGCGGCCACAATAATCGCATCTACTTCATCCGCCAGGAGATCGCGCAGCGGCTCCAACAAACGATGAAGGCCCGCGACTCCTACATCATAAATACATGTGACTCGACAGCCCATTTCCTCGACCACAAGAGCCGCCTCATCCGCGACCGGTATATCGGATGTGCCCGCGCTAATCACACCCACATGTCCTCCGGTGGTATGACGTACATAATCGGGGCGGTAGATCACCATTGAACGGGCAGCTTCACGAATACGAACAGTGTAATCGCGAAAAGCATCCTGGACGGGGGCCAATGCCGCAGGAGGGATGCGACTGATCAGCGCGCGGCCCGAGCCGGCCAGCAGGCCTTGTGCCATGGCAATGATCTGCCCAACCTCCTTCGTCTCCCCAAAGATCACCTCGGGGGCTCCTTTACGTTGCTCGCGGCCTGGGTCTGGACGGGTTTCAATCGCAGACGAGCCACTCAGATGATGTGCCTGGGGAAGGTGTTGTGATGGGTCACTGGAAGGTATACCCTTATCCTTTCGCTCAGGCTGTTCTCCGCCTCCATACCCATGCGCAAATTGTTCATCCCTGAGCAACTGGTTTAAGAGGTCTAACTGACCTTGATCCTTCTCGTTCACCGAACTGACACCTCAACTTGATCATCGAACATGGCAGTACGCAGAGCCAGGGAGCACCGCTTGCTGGCTCCGTCGCTGCGACTGTTCCTGCGTAGACTAGTTTCACCGGAATTTATCCGGCGAAGAAACCGGCCAGATGCGGATCTGGTACACCACAAACCCATCTTACCGGGAGTCAGAATACACGACCTGAATAATCCTATGACTGGTGATAGTGTAACATAGTTCAACACAATCAGCAAGCCACCAGTAGCACATTCTTACTCAGAAAGAGTTACATACTCGTTTACGAAATGTTAAGGATTACGAACTATTAGCAGTAGTTCAGTGCATGACAAGCCTGTTTTGCACACTTCCTTGCTTGTCACAGCAACCACCCTTTCCCATCTATGATATACTGTACACGTACTGCTAGCTTACAGTCAATATTATGGAAAAGCTTTTTCTGACTGAGCAAATATTTTGTGTGAGTATGCGTTATGATGACATTGTTTCATATCTATAGAAGAAATGTACCAGGTTCGCTCCTTTCTTGTATGCTCCTTCTTGGCATGGTGCTGCTTCTCGCGGCCTGCGCTCCGGCTTTTTCGGCTGATTCAACCCCATCGGTTCAAAGTACGCCCACCATCGGCCCTACATTTCAGAAGCAGCTGACGGCAGTTCCAACGGTACCGCCATATCGCTGTGGAGCCTGGGCTTCCAACACGGCGCCGAGCACATTCAGTACCATTACGATCTATGCCAGGCTCACCAAAGACGTCACGGGGGTAGCGGGAGCGCCAGCAGTAGCGGTAGTGCATTTCAAATTTGCCGGCGATGCGACGCTGAGCCAGCGACCAACCAGTGATGGCGGCGGGTATGTTACTTTTACACTGCCGTTACAGGGTCGTCAGCCCTCGCAGCAACCGACGACGGTCGATGTGGCGTTTACCGTTGCGGGCCATCAAGTGCAATGCACTCCAGCGTTCTTCACTCCGCGATAAGCCTCTGGCAGCCGGGGCAGAAATGGGTGCTACGCTGAGCGACAACCACGCGTTCAATGGGTGTACCGCAGCGTGTGCAGGGCTGCCCCGCACGATGATACACCTTGACATGATGGTAGTTGTCGCCAGCTTCACCCCATACATCGCGGTAGTCATTGAAAGACGTGCCGCCATGCTCGATACCATGGGTAAGCACGCTTACAATTCCCTCACGCAACGCCTGTATCTCTTCCCCGGTGAGGCTATTTGAGCTTCGTAATGGGTGGATTCTGGCGTAGAACAGTGCCTCATCGGCATAGATATTGCCAACACCGGCCACAACGCGCTGGTCAAGCAAAACCTGCTTGATCGCTCCTCTACGTCCCGCCAGCGCTTCCTCCAGCGCGCTGGTACTGAAGGCTTCATCGAGCGGTTCGGGTCCCAGGCCTCCCAACGCCTGCTGCTCTTGCTCTCGCACCCAGAGCTCAATGCGTCCGAATTTTCGCGGGTCGGTAAAGAGCAGCAGCCGCCCGTCACGCAAATGAAAGCAGACACGGCAGTAGCGCAGTTCATGGCTATATGAGCTTTCACTGGTGGTAAAAAATGACGGCCCCTTTGTCTTCCAGGCAACGGGATCGCTCTCGCGCAGGCTGCAATCGATCTGCCAGCCAGGAGCGAGCAGTAAAAAATTGCCCGTCATACGACGATGGATGGTAAGCAGTTGATTACCGGTAATGTCGATGAGTAGATACTTGCCTCGCCGGCGGATGCTTTCGATGCGCCGCCCGGCGATTTCGGCGCGGAAGGTGTTCGCATCAGGATGGCCAATGATGCCCTCCCAGAAAATGGAGACGTCGCAAATGGTGGCCCCGACGATGGTCGCCCGCAACTGGCGCG
>JAFMRP010000187.1 GCA_017354095.1 Ktedonobacteraceae bacterium | reverse complement strand
CAGGTCGCTCTCCTCAGGGCTCTCCTCGATCTCAGCGGGAGCGGGCTGGAAGGGTTGAGCGTCCTGGGTAGGCAGCGGTGGTAGAGCATCCTGCGAATTCCAGCCCTGCTGCCACGCGCCCTGCGGTTCAGTGGGGGCAGGAGTCTGGGAATCGATTTCGACTGGATATCCAGGATGCGCCTGCTCGGGAGCAGGTTCTTGTGGTGCTATTGATGGGGGTGAATACAGGTCCTCTGATTGGGCATCCGCGTAGTCCCACGTAGGTGGAGGAGCAGGTGGCTGTAATGGCGCTGATGAGGAGCGGGTCGAGGCCATCAACTCCTCCAGGGCGCTGGAAGACCAGGAAGAAGAAGGCTGTGCTGTTGAGGGCTGGAACGTCTGAGACGACCAGATGTCATTTTGCGCTGGTGGTTCTTCCACGCGTGTTGCGGGCCAGTACGAAGCGTTTTGCTCCTGGACATGTGAAGAAGCCGGGGGATCTTCCGGCCAATCCAGGTCATCACCGGGCATAACAGAGGGAGTGCGGAAGGAATTGAGCACCTCCTCAAGAGAGGGAGTAGAGGATGAAGTTGTTGCGGGCGCGGGTGGTGCTACTTCCTCAAAATAGCGAGGTGTTGTGGGTGGTTGTTGATTGAAAGCTTCCTGTGGTTGCGCTGGTTGATACAAGGGAGAAGATTGCTGGTATTGGGCAGCATGTTCCTGAGGAGCGGCGCTTTGCATGCTCTGGGATGGTTGTGCTACGGGATCGACGGCGGCGCGATAGCGGGCGTAGTCGGCATCATCTTCTTCGATGATGGGTCCTTCATTGATGCCAGAGCGTATGCCTTCCAGGAGGAGTTTCAAGCGGCCAAAGGAACGGCGCAAGATATCGATGGTGACCTCATTTAGAGTTGTCAGTCCATCAAGTGCATCGCCCAAGATATCTTCCATCCCGTGGGCTACATGGGCAAGACCAGGAAAGTCCATCATGGAAGCGGAACCGCCGATGGTATGTACGCGGCGGTATGTTTCTTCAAGGGCATCCATGTCGCCAGGCACGAGAGTCAGTCTCTCCAGGTTCGTCTCAATTTCGGGCAAATAGCTATTTACCTCTGCGGTGAACGAGTCGAGAACTGCTTGTTTATCAAATGTATCCGACATGTTGCTCTACCCACTTATTTCTTCGTAGTGTCACTACTTTGTAGAGCGGAGGTTCCAGCGCGCGAGTTCGGGAGGAAACGCCGCTCGTCTACAATTGTAGACTGCCTGTGAAATGTAAGCCGGCTTCACCAGGCAGTCTGTACGCAATATAATTTCCACGAAGGGTGCAATAAGGGACGACATCAGTCGCGGTAAGGCCGCTGCTCCGGGTTATAGAAGCCCTGCTGATTCTGCTGCGGCTGTCCCTGCCCCTGGCCCCATGGTGAAGGCTGTTGTGGCTGTCCCTGGTCCCACGGTGGTGGTTGAGATCCTGGTTGCCCCTGTTGTGGTGGCGGGGGCAGCAGGCCAGAGTTGGGCTGAACAGCGCCGGGTGCACCAAAATTGGGTGCGGGTGGGAACTGGCCGCTAGCCAACCAGTTATTGTAGTTGCCAGCCTGCTGGTTATCGAAGCTCACATTGCCCATATCGCCCTGTTCTCCAAACTGGGGGGCGCCAAGGGCAAACTGGTTACCGTTTTGCTGGCCATTAAACCCGGGATAGGACTGCTGGCCGCCAAAGCCGGCTCCGCCAAAGGCCGGGGGCGAACCAAAGTTGGGCTGTCCCATATCCTGTGAATTATCGAAGTTCAGTTGTCCACCGCGAACGCTCGTACCCAATGGAACCAGCGAGCCAGTATTGCCGGGTTCAGGAAGGGGTGGGAACGTATTGCCAAAGCCCTGGCCCCAGTCGCCGCTGGCCATGCCAGAGAAAGACTGACCGGAGGCATCGGGTGCATCGGAGGCAGACGACGCCATATTCGCGAACGAGTTGAACTCATCATTGGCGCGTTCGGGCAGGCGGAACGTGGAGACCGAGGCGCGCAATTGCTCTGACAGTTCGGCCAGGTAGCTCACGCTGAGGGCAGCTTCCTGAGTGCCGGCATCAGTCTGGCGGGTAATTTCAGAGATGCGGCTCATAGCCACAGCCACGGCTTCGGACACCGTTGTTTGTTCATTCGCGGCGCGAGCGATGCTTTCGATCATCTGTGCCTGGCGTTCTACCGCGCTATAGATCGAGTTCAGGGAGCGTCCGGCGTCGTCAGCGAGCTGAGATCCTTTGACCACTTCCTGTGTGCTATCTTCCATAGCGACAACGGCTTCGTAGGTATCGCCCTGGATACTCTTGACCAGGGTAGCGATACGTTTCGTCGACTCGGTTGAGCGTTCCGCCAGGAGGCGGATTTCGTCGGCGACCACAGCGAAACCGCGTCCATGTTCGCCGGCCATAGCCGACTGGATAGCGGCGTTGAGGGCGAGCAAGTTAGTCTGATCGGCGATATCTTCGATGATGCGCACGATTTCGCCAATTTCATTTGAGCGTTCGCCCAGGCGTTTAATTTTTTTCGAGGTTTCCTGCACGTTTTCGCGGATCAGCATCATGCCGTCGATTGTCTGGCGCACGGCTTCCTGGCCTTTTGCGGCGTTGCGAAGGGCGTCCTGCGCGGCATCCACACTCAGTTGTGCGTTACGAGCCACGCTTTGAATAAAGACGGCCAGAGCTTCAACGGCCTCAGTGGTCTGCGCAATCTGCGTCACCTGAGTTTCGGAAGCCTGGGCCAGTTCGGCAGAGCGATCAAGGATCCGGCGGGTTGCGTTTGTAACCTGCACAGCGGTTGATTGAACGCGTCCGACGACCTTTGCCAGTTCTTCGATCATATAGTTAAAGGAGTCGGCCAGCACGCCCAGGGTATCGGGAGTCACTTCAGCCTGAACGCGCAGGTCGCCGTCGCCGACGGCGCTGACTTCTTGCAGGAGTTTCTCGATCTGAGCCTGCAGGGCTGCGGCATCGCCGCTGCCACTGAGGGGATTCACTGAGGAGCTACCCTGGCTATCGAAGAGGGCATTGACAGAGCTTGAGAGTTGGGCGAACTCATCGTCGCCCGCGACTACAGCGCGAACTGTGCGATTGCCCCCGCTAAACTCGCGGCAAACTTCCGCCAATGATTGGATGCGCTCTTTGACCCCATGGCGAACATACAGATTAATGGCGATAAGAGCTATCAGCAGGACTACACCGCATCCAATAATAGCGAACGTCAGGAAGTTAGGGACCATAAAAGCCAAGAAGGCTAGTATGACGACTATTACAATAGAAATTGCGGGAGATAAGTAGACTCCCACATTCAACAGTCTATCGACTGTTGCCCCTGTCATGTTTTGATCGGGACTCATCCACCAGACCTCCTGTTGACAAATATCGCTAAAGGCAAAAGGGCAACCGGGCAAGGTGCCATAGAACTAGCCATTGATTTGATATCGCTGCATCTTTTCTGAGAAGAGTAGACGAGCCACATCCAGCAACACAACAGCCCGATTGGAGAGCAGCGCGCAACCAGCGGTGTAGGGCACAGCCCATGGTGGAATATTAGCCTGGCGCGCATTGCTACTGACGATAGAGGGAGAAGAAATGGGTAACATTTCGCTCACTCCATCTACTACAAAACAGATTACCATTTCATTATATTGCAAAGAGAGCAGGCGTGTACGGGATGTTTGAGGAGCGTATTCTAGATCCAGGAAAGCGCGCAGATCTACAACTGAGGCGATAGAGCCGCGATGATTGATGACCCCTTTGACCCAGTGTGCGACATGAGGGATAGGGGTAATCTCTGCGATACGTTCCACGCCTTGTACAGCTTCAGCTTTCACAGCCAGATCGCGGCCGGCCAGGGAAAAGACTAGATACTGCTCGCCGACGACCTGTGGTGTTTCGCCCACCACCGCGCCATTCATATTAAGCTGACCTTGCGTTAATTGCATCTGCAATGCAGCCATCGAAGGTGATTGAGACATTAATTGCTGTATTGCAGCGAAAGCGTCGCGTTGCCGCGATTTCAGATCTTCACTGGACACAAAATCACTCCAAAAAGCGAAGGGAACCGACACACGCTGTTCTTCAGCGGTGGCTGCCTCGTTGAGTTAGATGAGGCGGCGCACGCTGGCGACCAGTTCGTCATCTTTAAACGGTTTAGTGATGTAGAGATCAGCTCCCTGCCTTAGTCCCCAGGCTTTATCGGCCGGGGTATTTTTGCTTGACAACAAGATAATCGGGATATGCTTGCTGATTTCCGCGTTTTTAAACTTACGACACAGTTGAAAACCGTTTTGTTTCGGTAAAATGATATCGAGGACGATGCAATGTGGGCGCTCCCTGAAGACTTTTTCGACTGCCTCATCGCCATCGACGGCGGTGACGACATCGAAGCCACTGTTGCGTAGGGGCGTCACGATCATTGTCAGCTCAGTCCAGCTATCATCTACAACGAGAACCTTTTGCCCAGGCATCCCATTATACCTTTCCAGGAACCGGCCATACCAGCACATTGGGAATTTATGGCTATCTCATGCCCGATTATGGCGGAGAGATCAGCCGACCGCCGGGCGCATAGTAGCTTATGAGCGGTAGCGCAGGCGGGGCCGCATACCTGTCCTTTGCACTGGCATACGTTCTTGCCAATTAGCAAGATGCTTTTTCACCGTCTGCACCAGTTCTACCGAATCGAAGGGTTTGGTCAGGTATTCGGTAGAGCCTGCCAGGCGGCCACGCATCTTGTCGAACAAACCATCTTTTCCACTGAGCATGATAATGGGAATTTGTCGAAACTGCAAGTTTTTGCGTATTATCTGGCAAATTTGGTACCCATCCATGCGGGGCAGCTGGATATCCAGCAGAATAACGGCGGGCATCTCGTCGGCGACCGAGGTCAGAGCGCCCAGGCCATCGCTGGCGGTGATAACGCGGATATGTTCTCGCTGGAGCGTCATCTGTACTATTTTGCGCACAGTGGGGCTATCGTCCACCACCAGGACCGTCGGCTCATTCATCATCAAATAGACCTCCTTCGTGTTTCGGACGACGAGAAGTCGCCATCTCTGTTGGAAGCGGTTCCCCAATTCTGGGCGAAACGAAAGGACGCATCATGGCCTCGGGCCATCTGGGCGTTTCTATGCGCCCGATAGATTTGATACTGTTGTATCTCATGGTCGATCTCAGAAAGAAGGACTCGCCAGGCCACGTTAAGCTGACGGCCAGTATGGGAATTGCCGACTTCGTCGGCGAGTAAGTCGCTAAAAACCATGCGTAAAAAAGCGGTCAGGCCCTGGACTGCATCCCAGTAGAATTCCTCTAGCTGTTCGCCCTTCACCAGTTTATTTAAAGTGAGGATATCATTGCAGTCAAGCAATCCATAATTGAAGCTGGCGGTTTCAAGGATGGGGTAGCTTTTTTTGGCCAGCGGTTGAAGTTGGGGAATGAAGCGGCGTTCCAGGTAGCGTACAGTCTCCATGGGGGAGATTTGTCCTCGTCCACGCAAGCTTCTGGCATATTTACCATGATGGATCAGCAGGTTATTGATAGACTCTGAGAGTGTGGTGATCAAGCCGAGCAGGTGTTGTTCGGGGGAAGATTGCCTGCGCTGAGCCAGGGAGTGCTGGCATTTGATAATGATATTGGAGAGGTCTTGCTGGAGCTCGGTTTCCAGTACGGTATCGACGACTTCGATCAGGTTCAGTTCGAGCAATTGCATCATCATGCGTCCAACGCGTGCTTCGGGGGTCATCAGCACCAGGGCAATGGCTTGCAGGGGTACTTCGCCATTGCACATGCAGAGAACTTCGATGGTTTCGCGATTGAGGCCCAGGCTGGCGACATCGCGACTGACTTCGGGCTGCCAGCGAGCGACGGTGGCGCGTGAGAGGCGCGCGGCGACTCCCTCATTCACAAACTCCTCCCACTCATCGGCCTGGCGCAGGGCTTCCAGCAGGACGCTGTCAATATCCAGGGGTTGCATCTTGCTCTCGATGGGAACCAGGCGATGAAAGGCGAAGCGCCCGTTGACCCAGCGCATAGCGTGGCTGATCGACTGGGTTACAGCGAACTCAAGCCGGCGCTGTACTTCCTGCATTGTCATCCAACCACGATCCACCAGCATCGCCAGGGCCATTTGCATATCTCCGTTCGCGCGGTCGCGGATCATCTGAGCACGTGGAGGATCGAGTTTACTGACCAGACAGAGCATGTTCAGCAGATCTGGCTGTGTGACGCCTTCCTCATGCAAACCGACGATTAGTCCTTTACGCAGGCTAATAGAGAGGGTTTCTGAGCCTGAAGATACAAATAATTTGCCAGTCTTGCCACTTAGCGCAAGCGTTTTTAAGATAGATTGGAGACCGACTGTTTGCAAGTCTCCATCCATGATCCGGTCTTGCTGCTCCATTGTTCTTACGTTCCTTTACCAGACTAGCCTGCGAGCCGTAGTTGTCTTGATCGCACGCGGCTTGTATTTTCCATCCAGCGTTCGTTCTATGTTGATGGTTTCCCTAAATATTGTTCTGTTGCTATCTCCACCGCCGATGGTAGTGGAGGGGAGAAACCTGGCAGGGCCTCAGTCTCTCAGCAAGGAGCTGCTCTGCATCCTTTGCCTGGCTATTGTCTGCACACCTGTTTGATCGTGGCGATAAGGTGCCGCATATGGAACGGCTTGTTCAGAAACTGCACCGTCATATCGCGCATATACGGGCGGTTGACGGGCATTTCCAGCCGGGTCAGCGCACTTGTAATGATGAAGGCTGGCCTGATTCGCAACGTGCCCTGGGCCAGGCAGCGCATGACCTGGTACCCATTCATCCACGGCATAATCAGATCAGTCACTACACAGTGCGGCTGCCAATCCAGACAAAGCTCCAGCGCAGCCAGTCCATCGTAGGCCACCAGGATTTCAAATTCTGATTCCAGCGATAGGCACTGAGCAATCGCCTGCACCATAACCACGTCATCGTCGACAACGAGGACGCGCAGACTTGATCGGGACCCAGGAACCTCACCAGCCGTCTGCAAAGCGCGGTTCTCCCTTATCCGCTGCTCGTGAGCTACTGGTGGCAGAACGAGGCGCTGCAAAACTCGCAGATAGCGCTGTAAGCGTCCTATTTCAAAAGGCTTCAACAGGAACGCCACTGCTCCCATCGCTTCCAGCATGCTTCGTGAGATTGAGCGGCTACTCATGACGATGCTGAAGCGATTGCGCAGCCATCGTTCACACCATTCATCCCAATATTGTGCAACCTCTGAAATTGCCAGATAGTGCTGCATGTCGGCGGTCATGCCCCCACCAGGGAAGGATGCAGCCAGACCTTGGTAAAACGGTTCATCCAGATCACACAACACAATGTCCCCACTTCGCCCACCCACTTCGTCCACATCATCCATCATCGCTGATGGCAACGCCACAGCCTCATGGCCCCATTGCTGGATATTGGCCGCCAGAACACGACCAAAGTTATTTTGCTGACCGATAATCAACACTCGGAGCGGGCTCATATGGCATTTCCCCTCCCCACACTATGACAAAGGCTCTTTTTCTGTTATTCCTCCACGTGCCTACCCCACTCTTCAGAAAAAGAGCATACTAAGGATAGTGTACGTCGAAAGCCATTAGGGCGGCGTGAAAAATGGGCGCCAGTCGTTAAAATTATATTAAACATTACCAGCCTCCACATTATTTCTGGTCTCCACGTTGGCTCGAAAGACGTAACCAATGCCCGGCTCCGTCAGGATATACTGGGGTTTCGACGGTTCGGCCTCGACTTTGAGGCGCAACTGGCGTATATATACACGCAGGTAATCGGCCTCTTCCCCGTATTCTGGTCCCCACACTGCCCGTAACAGCACACGATGGGTCAGGACTTTCCCTGCGAAAAGCATCAATTGACGTAATAGTTCAAATTCAGTGGGCGTGAGTCGGATTTCGTTGGCCCCTGCGCGGACCTGTCTACGCGCGACGTCCATGTAGAGATAGCTATCTTCGGTAACAAGGATCTCTGGATCTTGATTGATACTGCTCTCATACGCC
>JAFMRP010000972.1 GCA_017354095.1 Ktedonobacteraceae bacterium | reverse complement strand
GATCGGCGGCCTGCGCTCCGCCGCGCAGATGATCTCCTATGAGCTGCCTCTCGTGCTGGCTCTGGTTGGTGTCATCATGCTGACCAGCGCCCTTGTGGGCCAGCCCGGCTATCCCGCCGGTCCTGATGGTGTCGGCACGATCTCCTTTGTCCAGATTATGCAATTCCAGAATGTCTGGCACAAGACCGGCAATCCCATCCTGGATTTCCTCTTCGAGGGCTTCACTCCCTGGGCCTGGTTCTTCCTGGTGCAGCCGCTGATGATCGTCATCTACTACACCTGCGGCCTGGCCGAGACGAATCGCTCGCCCTTCGACCTGCCGGAGGCCGAGTCTGAGCTGGTGGCCGGCTACCTGACCGAGTATAGCGGGATGCGCTGGGCGCTCTTCTACCTGGGTGAGTATGGCAACATGGCCATCGTCTCTGCCGTCGCCAGCTACCTCTTCCTGGGTGGCTTCTCCGGTCCCGGAGTGGCCTTCCTGACTGGCCTCAATTCTCCCCTGTGGGGCCTGGTTGGCAACGTGCTGGCGCTGGTCTACTTTGTTCTCAAGATCTACCTGCTCTGCGCGGTCTTCATCTGGGTGCGCACCACGCTGCCGCGCCTGCGTGCCGACCAGCTGATGCAGTTTGCCTGGCTGATCTTGATCCCGACCACCCTGTTCAATATTATCGTTACCGGGCTGATTTTCCTGATCTCCGATAGTTTGAAGCTGCCGTCCTGGCTCTTCCTGGTTATCCTGGGGGCCATCAACTGGATTGCGCTCTACTTCTTCATCCAGATTGTTGGCCGGGCGACGGTGGCCACGACGCGCAGAGCTCAGGCACCCGCTATTCGAGCGCAGCGCCGCGCCAGCAACATTCCAACGGTCAGCGCGCTGCCCCTGCGCGATGGCATTCCCGCCCGCGTGCCGGAACTGCCGCAGAGCACCACTGTTGCGACCGGAAGCAAACGCTAAACCCATGCTCCACGCGGGCTAAGATACACAATTGGGCACCCTGAACAGGGGTGCCTGATTTTTTGTATTGACAAGCATGGGTATCTAAGATAGCATGGGAAGAGCTAATAACCCCTTTTGATATTTGGCAGGCCCTTAACACATGCAAAACGTTATCCCCGTTTAAGGTGGCTTTTCAAATATCAATGATTTTAATTCGGGATCAACGGGGCTCCGCTCTCTTTGATATGCCTCTCGGAACATTCTTGCAGCAGGACTACATCCGGGTGCAGCGCGAGGATGCTTTCTTGCTTGGTGGCAAACGCCATCTGACAATTCCACGAAATCATTCTCATGGCAGATGGCTCCTTTTAGGTGTGGAGATCAGCGAGCGCTGGAGACGCTCCTGCCCGGCCTCATCCGCACCGCGTGGACGAGGGGTCAACCGAGAGGCATCAGGCAGCATCCGCTCCAATGTCAGTGCCGAGGCGGCAGCCGCCAGTGCCACAGCTGCTGCCGCGAGAAATGCTACCGGTGGAGAGAGGCTGAGAAGCTGAGCGCCCAGCACCGGCGCAATCGTCAAACCGATCCACCACGCAAACCCCATTGAGGCCATGTACCGTCCGCGCAGACCCGTCGGCGCGAGTTCGGCGGCCAGCGGCATCAGCACCGTCGTATGGAAACATTCGCCAACGCCAACGACGATCGAGGCCAGTACCAGGGCCACGTATGCCGTGTCGGGGTTGATGCCTGCAGCAAGCACGAGCAGGCATGCCCCAGCGAACATCGCTGAGGCCAGAGCCATCAGCACGACCCTGCGACGACCCTCGGCGAACTTCGCGATCGGCACCTGGGCAAGAGCGACCGTTGCGGCATTGGCCAACAGCAGCAGCCCGATCAGCCGCGCGCTGATGCCGATCTCCTGCTCGGCGTACGGAGGGACGAGCCAGGTGAATACCCCCCAACCGACCGCGATGATCGCCACGTTGGTGCAGGCGAGATGGATGAAGGCTCGGTCACGAAACACCTGGCGGTATCCGCCCTTGATCGGCTTCGGTCGCGCACCGTCACGCACAATGATGACCAACACGGACACGTAGACGAGATAGGTGAGCGCGTTGCCCAGGAACAGCACCACGAATCCGGTCAATCCGGAGGCTGCGACAAGGCCGCCGAGGGCGCCTCCGATCCCAATGCCAGCATTGGTAGCAACACGCGAGACGGCGGTGGCACGATGGCGCACCTCCGATGACGCGAGTGCCGCGATCAGCGTCGACTGACTGGGATTCAGTGTCCCGTTTCCGGCACCTGCCAAGACCGCGGCTGCGAACGCGTGAACAGGGATGCGAGCAAACGCCAGGCCAGCATACCCGGCGGCGAGTGCCACGCCTGCGGCAATCGTGGTCACGCGGGCCCCGAAGCGGTCAATCAGCGAGCCAGCAAGAGGTGCCGTCACGACCGCGACGCCAGTGATCGTTCCAACCACGAGACCCGCGATGTTGAGACTGAATCCGCGCCCATCGTGCAGATAGATGACCTCGAAAGGCAGGACGGCGCCGTAGCCGAACATGTTCAAAAAGATTCCGATCTGGACCAGCCACAGTTCGCGCGAGAGACCAAAACTGAGGCGGCGCGTCATTCCGATGTGTTGTCCCATTTCTTGGTGAACCTCCATGTTTCAACTGCTCTGACAAGACCATCTGTAGCCAGCATCTCGCAGAGTGGTTCGGTCTGGTCGTTGTTCTTTCTCGCATGTCGGGCCGAAGCCTCCGTTCGAGCCCTACCGGTAGTTTGTGGACTTGGGAAGGGAGATGATACACTGAGAAAAAAGCAGGGAGAGCAATCGATGACGAAACGTCTGGAAATTGCCAAAGCGCCAGCACCGTTGGAAGAGTATTGTGAGCGCTTTGACTCTCTCTTTGGGAGGCGGAATCAACGTGAAGGCTTGCGGCAGTATCTCGAAGGGCTGTTGCTGCCCGGCGAGCGCAACAAGACCCTGACAGGGCTGGTCAACACGGAACCAGTAGGA
>JAFMRP010000971.1 GCA_017354095.1 Ktedonobacteraceae bacterium | reverse complement strand
GGCGGCAACATTTTTCAACAGTACATAGCCTACCTGGGCACGTTGCTCCGGGGCGAATTCGGTATCTCCTATACCTACTTTCCCTACAGAGTGACCGACTTGATTGGCCAATCGATCATGTGGACCATTGGCCTGGTGCTGACTACAAATATCATCGGCTTCGTCGTCGGTAACATCCTGGGCGCCTTCGCGGCCTGGAAACGCAACAGTACCTTCGACTCGATTGTCAGCGTCGGCCTGAGCTTTATCGGTACGCTTCCTTATATGTGGATCGCCCTGGTGCTGCTGTTCGTCTTCGCGTTCCAGCTTCAATGGCTGCCGCTGGGCGGCGGCTTCAGCGAGACGGCCACACGACAACTTAGCTGGGATTACGCGCTGGATATCGCTCAGCATGCGGTGCTGCCGGCGGTCTCTATTCTCATTACTGGTCCCATTGGCTGGGTGATGGGTATGCGCAACAATATGGTCCAGACGCTGCGCGAGGATTATACCCGGCTGGCCATCGCCAAAGGGCTGAAACCCTGGAAGGTGATCCTGCTCTACAGTGCCCGCAATGCGATTCTGCCCAATGTTACTGGCTTCGCTATGTCGCTCGGCGGTATCCTGGGTGGTGTCGTGATAGTGGAAACAGTCTTCGACTACCCCGGCATGGGTCGGCTGTTTTTCGATGCGATCGGCAACCGCGATTACCCTTTGATGCAGACGATCTTTCTGTTCTCTATTATCGGGGTGCTGCTGGCCAACTTGCTCGCGGACTTCGTGGTCGGCTGGCTCGATCCACGGGTGCGAAAGGGGGAACACTAGATGGATTCTCTAGACCGCAAACTTTCAGAATCCCCAAAACCAGAGAAAATCACTGCCGCTGTTTCAAGCACTCTTGTGGCAGAGACTGAACAGGAAGATGTTGAGTCGCAAACAACCCACCGCCGCCGCGTGCCAGAATGGTTTGAGGTTCTGTGGAGTAACCGCAAGGCACGGGCAGGGTTGATTATGCTCGCCTTTTTTATCCTGGTGGCGATCTTCGCCAATCAGCTTGCGCCGTATAGCCCCAATGATATCAGCTTCGGTCCTTCCGAACTGCCGAGCTCACAACACTGGCTGGGTACAACTCAGGCGGGCCAGGACGTGCTTTCACAACTGATCTACGGCACGCGAACATCATTGCTCGTGGGCGCGTTCGGTGGTGGAATCGCGACGCTGATCGCCCTGGTAATTGGCATGGTTGCCGGCTATATGGGTGGCATCGTGGACGAGATCCTGTCGTTCGTTATCAATATCGGTCTGGTGGTGCCGGCTCTTCCTCTGATGGTCACTATAGCTGCCTACGCGCCTGTGAAGGGCCCGACGATCATTATCCTGGTCATAGGCCTCACTGGCTGGGCCTGGGGCGCCCGCCTCAAGCGCTCGCAGGTGCTGACGCTGCGGGTGCGTGACTACATCACCTCCGCTCAATTTGCTGGAGACGGCCCTTTCCGTATCATCTTCCGCGAGGTCCTGCCTAATATGCTGTCGCTAACGGTACTCAGCTACATTGGCGCGGCTATGGGCGCGATTGGCGCGGAGGCTGGCCTGGAGTTCCTGGGCGTCGGCGACCCGAGTACGATCAGCTGGGGCGTGATGCTCTACTGGGCCGATAAGGGTGGCGCGCTGGTCACTGGCCAGTGGGCCTGGTTGGTGGCCCCCGGCCTGGCCCTGGCCGCTATCACCAGTTGCCTGATGTTGATCAACTTTGGCGTCGATGCACTGAGCAATCCGCAGCTGCGCGAGGAGTAGAACTATGGCTCTTCTTGAAGTCGAGAATCTCGATGTAACTTATGCCTCCAAACAACGCCCACCTCTGTTCGCGGTGCGCGACGTTAGCTTTGATCTCAAATCCGGCGAGTTTGTTGGCCTGGTCGGGGAATCGGGTAGCGGCAAGTCCACTCTGGGCAATGCTCTCCTGAGACTGCTGCTGCCTCCAGGACGCGTAACAAAAGGCAGTGTGCGCTTTGAGGGCAAGGATCTGCTCACCATGCCTCCAGAAGAACTGCGCCGGATGCGCTGGCGTGACTTCTCCACGGTCTTCCAGAGCAGCATGAACTCTTTGAACCCCGTGACCAGGATCGAGACGCAGTTTCGTGATGTGATGGAGGAGAAGGCCAATCTAAACAAAGGGCAGTTCCGCGAGCGAATAGCCGAGTTGTTGCAGATGGTCAAAATCGACCCTTCCTTTATGCGCTTCTATCCGCATGAGCTGTCAGGCGGCATGAAACAGCGCGTGGCCCTGGCTCTTGCCCTGGCTCTTCAACCCCGCTTTGTGCTCCTCGACGAACCAACCACCGGCCTGGATGTGCTGGTGCAGAAGGAGATCATTCAAAACCTGCGCACTTTGCAGCGCCAGCTTGGTTTCGCTGTGCTGCTCATCAGCCATGACCTGGGGACTGTGCTGGAGGTGTCCGACCGGGTGCTGGTGATGTATGCGGGGGAAGTGGTCGAAGACTCGTCGGTAGCCTCTATGCTGCAATACCCTATCCACCCATACACTCACGGCTTGCTTGGCTCATATGCCGATCCCGCCGCCGAGACGGTGGAGATCAGCTATATCCCCGGTCGTCCTCCCAACCTGACCAGGGTGCCTGAGGCCTGTCCCTATGCGCCTCGCTGCCCCGAAGCAACTCAGATCTGCAGGCAGGTGAAGCCCTCGCTGGTGCCGATGTGGGACGGTAAGGCCGCCTGCCATGTCGCTCAGCAGCAGTGGGAAGCCTCCCAACATGCCCGCACCAGGCACGCATCAGAAGAGCGTTCCGAGCTGCTCAATGCGGCCTTCTCCGAGGCCACGTCACACAAGGCCATAAAACTGGAAGGCGAGGAGGTGTTGCGTATCGAGAACGTGGGCAAAACATACCAGCGCAGAACAGGCTTGAAGCGGGTCTCTGTGACTGCGGTCGATGATGTATCGTTCAGCCTGCGGGCAGGTCGGGTTATCGGC
>JAFMRP010000186.1 GCA_017354095.1 Ktedonobacteraceae bacterium | reverse complement strand
TGGCGTGGTGACCAATAATGGCTGGCAGTATCAGGCAAAATCAATTGTGCTGACCACCGGCACGTTTATCAACGGTCGTCTCGTGGTCGGCGAAAAAACGCAGCCCGGTGGACGCGCCGGAGAGGGCCCCGCCCTGGGCATCTCCGATTCACTGCGCTCACTCGGCCTGGAGATCCGCCGCTTCAAAACCGGCACACCCCCGCGCATCGATGCCCGCACCGTCGATTTCAGCAAAACAGAACCACAGCCAGGCAGTCGCGTACCACTCTACTTCTCCTGGGATGCGTCCGCCCGCGAAGATGTACAGCTGCCGGGCGGACGCCCTAATCCCATCTACCCGGTGACTAATGAGGATCTATACGGCTGGCGACCTCAGCTGCCTTGTTACCTCGTGCGTACTACCGAACGCACCCATCAGGTCATTCGCGATAATCTACATCGCTCCCCCCTCTACACCGGCCTGATCGAGGGCATTGGCCCGCGCTACTGCCCCTCCATCGAGGATAAAATTGTACGCTTCGCCGATAAGGCCTCGCACCAGATCTTCCTGGAGCCCGAAGGCTGGCGCACTGGCGAGATCTATGTGCAGGGCATGAATACCAGCCTGCCGGAAGATGTGCAGATGGATATGCTGCGCAGCATCCCAGGACTGGAACGTGTGGAAATGATGCGCGTTGGCTACGCTGTTGAATACGACTACGTTCCACCCGATCAGCTATTCACTACCATGCAGACCAAAGCCGTCTCAGGCCTCTTCCTTGCCGGTCAGATCAATGGTACTTCTGGCTATGAAGAGGCGGCTGCCCAGGGCATCATGGCTGGCATTAATGCCGCTCTGCACGCACGCGATGAAGACGGATTTGTGCTGGGCCGCCACGAAGCCTACATTGGCGTGCTCATTGATGACCTGGTGACACGCCCCATGAGCGAGCCCTATCGTCTGCATACCTCGCGTGCCGAACATCGCCTCCTGTTGCGACCTGCTAGCGCCGACCTGCGCCTGAGCGATTACGCCTATAAATTGGGGCTCATCGGCCCTGAACGCTACGCACAGATCGTGGAGAAGCGCGAGATGATCGAGCAAACTATGAAGCAGCTTGGCGACATCGCCTTCACTTCTTCCCGTCAGATCGAAACTCTGGCGCAGGAGGCCGGCATTGCTCCGCTGGGACAGATGCTCCTGGGCAGCGAATTGTTGCGTCGCCCTGATACCCGCTACCACCAGGTGATGCAGCTTTCGCAACGGCTGGCCGCGGCACGCGCTGATGGCCAGGCGGCTCTGCCATCGCTGCCGCAGGAGATCGCTGAAGAGGTCGAGGTACAGGTGAAATATGAAAACTACGTGCGCAAGCAGGAGCAAATGGTCCATCGCACACAACGCCTGGAGGAGATGCGTATCCCCGAAACCCTCGATTATCAAGCCATCCCTCACCTGCGCACAGAGGCTCGCCAGAAACTGGCACGTACCCGTCCACGCACCGTCGGTCAGGCCTCGCGCGTTGAGGGCGTCACCCCTGCCGATGTGGCCATCCTGATGATCTATCTGGAAAAAGTACGGGCATTAAAAGCTTCCTCTTGACACATGCCGCACTAAGCGTGTACCATACACACACATATAGCTCATTAATAATCTATCAACACGAAATAGAAACGTAACTATAAACTTCTCAAACGGCACTCACTACTTGTGTAAAAATGAGGCTTGTGTGAGAAGAAACGTAACGCATGGTCTGCGTTCCAGGCGCCCCCATCTCGCTAGATGTGTCGTATGTTGACTATGCTGTAGTACATGGCGCGCGGCAGACTGAAGGATCAAAAGAGGGGAAGACTGTGTACATTCTAGTCGTTGACGATGATCGATTCGCGAATACGCTGGTCCAGTTCGTCCTGAGCAAGGAAGGCTATGAGGTCGATACTGCCGACAACCCTCGTGGTGCCATGCAAATGATCCAAAGGCGTGAACCCGACCTGCTCATTCTCGATGTGACGATGCCCTATATTAACGGTTTCGAGTTTTCACGCAAACTACGTGCTGAAGGCTATGAAATCCCTCTCATCTTTATGACAGCTCAAGATACTATAGAGGCGAAGTT
Source organism: Ktedonobacteraceae bacterium (assembly GCA_017354095.1). Lineage (GTDB taxonomy): Bacteria > Chloroflexota > Ktedonobacteria > Ktedonobacterales > Ktedonobacteraceae > Bu33. The sequence goes on along the minus strand of JAFMRP010000186.1, from coordinate 5,956 downwards.
ACAGGGCTTTGATATCGGGGCTGATGACTACATCTGTAAGCCCTATAATCACCAGGAACTCGTAGCCCGCGTGCAGGCCGTTATGCGGCGGATCAAAAAGCATGAACAGGTAGGCCATCAAAGTATTCGTTGTGGCCCTATCGAACTGTTTCCGGCCGATCTAAAAGTGGTGGTTGATGGTAAACCCCCCATAACACTTACTCCTCGTGAAATGCATGTATTACGTGTGTTGATGACCAGTCCCGGACAGGTTGTGAACCGCGATCAACTTCTGGCGGAGGTGTGGAACGATAACGAGAATAACAGCAACATTGTGGATGTTTACATCCGCCGTTTACGTGTCAAGTTAGAGGAAGACGCCGACAAACCCCAGTATATCCTATCGGTTCGTGGTGTAGGCTATAAGTTTGTTGGAAGATAGGGGGTCAGGTTGCGGAAGCATACTCGAAAACAGCTACATCTGGCAGAGACCGAAGAGCAGTACACAACAACACAGGATGCATCCGTTGAGACGCACCTGGCGCATGGCTCGGAGTATGCGCGGGAAATAGCTTCATCAGCAAGGCATCCTCATCTGGGATCTATTATCGATAGTACCTCAGATGCTATGGTCGTGATCGACCATGAGTTGCGCGTACTCGATCTCAATCCGGCTGCCTGCAAAACGCTGGATTGTTCTCCAGCCGAGGCCGTGCAGCGTAAATGCAGCGAGCTTCTACGCTGCAAAAACTTGAATCATATGGAGCTGTGCGGCACATCCAGCTGTCCCTTGATGCGCGTGTTGCAGAAGCAAGAAGCTCTGCCCAACGAAGAGTTGGTGATTGGCACTGAGCCTGATGTTTATGAGGTTTCGACCAGTGTGACACCAGTTCATATAGACAACGCGCCCGCCGTGGTATTTACTGTGCGTGACCTCACAGTGCTGAAAGTAGCGAACCGTGTGCGCTCGAACTTTGTGTCGATGGTCTCCCACGAACTGCGTACCCCGCTGAACTCAGTGCATGGCTTTATCGACCTTTTATTGCAGGGGCATATGGGCGAACTGACCGAAGAGCAGCGCACCTACCTTGGCTATGCCCAGGAGGGCGTGATGCAGCTGGTCTCCATCGTTGAAGATATCTTGCTGATGACGCGTTCTGACCTGGGGCAATTCGAGATTAAGTCTGAAGAGGTCCAGCTGCGCGTGCTGGCGCGGCAGGTGATGAGCAGCCTGCACCCTCAGGCGTTGAAGGCTGGCGTGGCGCTGTGCCAGGACATCCCCGCCAATACGCCCACGCTCTACGCTGATCCCCAGCGTATCAAGCAGGTGCTCAATAATCTCGTCGCCAACGCCATCAAATTTACCCCTCCCGGCGGCACAGTCACGATCAGTGTGCGTCGCCACGACGAGCATTTTGAAATGGTCTCAGTGGCTGATACCGGCTACGGCATTCTGCCCGATGATCGCCAGCATATCTTTGAACGCTTCTACCAGTCAAATCATAGCCAGCAGTCCAAGATGGGAGGCTATGGCCTTGGCCTCTCAATTGCCAAGCTCATTATCGAGCAGCATGGTGGGACCATCAGCTTTGATACGATCGTCAATAAGGGAACGACTTTCTGCTTTACCGTTCCCCTTTACCAGGAGCAAGAGGCTTTATAGTGTGTCCTCTGTTCTGGTGTTGGCAGCGACCATCACTCTGCCTATTGCCAGAGCGATGGCTGCTGCTCGTTTTCACCGGGCTCCTGCCATGCGTTATCTTTTGATAGTTTATCTGCCTGCCTCGTCGGCTCTGGTAGCCGATAGCCCCGGCTACACTGCAACACATACTTGATGCTGGTTTCCAAGCTGATGAGATGCCCGGACGAAATGATCATGGGCTTAACGCGCGTACGTGTGCGTACCATTGCTCCCACAACCTCGTTTCTGTGGATGAGCGGCACCCACGAACCGGCCTCTTCGCTCAATTTCTTCTCATCATATGTGCCGACCAGCAGCGATTTACCACAGCCAATTGTTGGTATGTCCAGCCATAGGCCCAGGTGCGAGGCGATGCCAATACGCCGGGGATGCGCGATGCCCATGCCGTCAACCATCACCAGGTCTGCACGCTGGCGCAGTTGATGAAACGCACCAAGCACAGCAGGCGCTTCACGAAACGAGAGTAGCCCTGGTATATAGCGCATACGCACTGGCTCCTCATAGATGTGGCGCTCTACCACCTCCATCTCCGGGTAAGTGAGCAGCACAACAGCCGCGCGCGCCATTTCATTCTGTTCATTGATCGCCATATCGACGCCAGCTATATGGCGTACCTCGCCCAGCCGGTCTTCTCGCACGATACGTTTGGCTAGCTCTCGTTGGAGCGCGATAGCTTCTTCCTCCGACAGATTCCATTCGTGTAGGGGTTGCATAGCAATTCTCGTTTCTATTTCGCTTCCGCTACGCAGATCAGGCGCTGGCTTTCAAGATGATAGGGGCCAAGCTCGTGATCGCCGTAGATGTCTTTCATGGCGAAACCTGCCTGCTCCAGCAGCAGCTCGATCTCGCCCCGCTCGAAAAGATAGAGATGACTGGTGATAACAGTGCGCTCCACCGGACCTCCCTGGCGGTGCTGGTCATAGAAATGCGTCAGCTCCAGCAGATGCCTATCGCTGGAGGAGGCAGGGCTGACGAAGTGCGTCAGTACGCTATCCTGCCCGGTCTGCCAGGAACCCTGGTGCAACAATTGCCCACTCAACTCCTCCATGTAACGCGCGTCTGCATTACTGATATCGAGAATAAAGAGGCCACCTGGACTCAGGTGGGCGCGGATATTGGCCAGCACCTTTTGCTGATCCGTGCGTGTGGTGATATGAGCAAAGGAGCCAAGGGCGATGATGGCCATGCGAAACTTCTGATCCAGGTGCAGGTCTCGCATATCCTGCTGTACCAGCGTGCAGCATTCCAGCAGCCCTTCTTCGCGCAGGCGTTGGCGAGCGATATCCAGCATGGCTGCGGAACTGTCGACTCCCGTGACTTCGTATCCCTCTTCTGCCAGTGGGAGAAGCACACGCCCGCTGCCGCAGGCCAGTTCCAGGACGTTGCCACCGCACAGCCCGGCGAAGTTGATATACATATCCAGATCTTCGCTAAAATGGGCGTGCTCAACATCATAAAAAGGCGCTATTAAATCGTATTCGTTCATACCATTAAAACCTTCGTAGACAGCCTTGCAGAGCGCGATGAGCCTCCTCAAATCATCCACTGCACGCCCCTTAGTATAGCTGCCCCACTGGCGGATTACAAGCTTGTGATGGCGCAACGGCATAGTACAGGGCCAGCCCTGCGCTGGATGTTATACTATGTGCGAAAAATACTATCTACAAACGAGGAGACTGGCTATGCGTGCGTTAGTAAATCACGCGTCAGGGTTAACGCTGGAGCGTGCATACCCTCGCCCAGAGGCCCACGAGGGCGAGGCGCTCGTTCGAGTGCTCCAGGTAGGGATCTGCAACACCGACATCGAGATTGTACGTGGCTATATGGATTTTCATGGCGTGCTGGGCCATGAATTTGTAGGTGTTGTGGAAGAGATCTATGGCGAAATTTCGGCGGAACTGCTGCACCGCTGGCAGGGCCGCCGTGTTGTGGGTGAGATCAACGCAGCCTGCTACCATACACATTGCTACTACTGCAGCCGTGGCATGCCCATGCACTGCCCACAGCGTACCACGCTCGGCATCAGCGGGCGCGATGGCGCCTTCGCCGAATATCTGCAGCTGCCACTTGAGAACCTCCATCTTGTGCCTGACACCGTTAGCAATGAGGAGGCTGTATTTGTTGAGCCACTGGCTGCTAACTTCGAAATACTGGAACAACTTCACCTGCGGCCTACCGAGCGCGTGGCCATTCTCGGCGATGGCAAAATGGGTCAGCTCGCGGCCCAGGTGCTCACGCTCAGTGGTTGTGAGGTGAGCATGATTGGTAAGCACGAGGAGAAACTGGCATTGGCTGAGAAGAGGGGCGTCATTCCGCGCACCCTGCAGGAAGTCGAGCAGCACCCTCTAGCGCGTAATGTCGATGTGGTGGTGGAGTGTACCGGGTCGGCACAGGGGTTGGAGATGGCGCTGCGCATGGTCCGGCCCCGTGGAACTGTTATCCTGAAAAGCACCGTAGCCGATCGCTCTAATCTGCATCTTGCGTCCATTGTCATCGATGAAATCCGTGTGCAGGGCTCGCGCTGTGGCCCCTTCCCACCAGCTCTTCACACACTTAGCCAGAAGCTGATCGACGTGCGTCCTCTCATTAGCGCTCGCTACTCCCTGGACGATGCTCTTACGGCCTTCGAGCACGCCCAGCAGAAGGGTGTGCTCAAGGTGCTGGTAAAGGTTTAGCAAATAAAAAAGCAGGGGGATGAGAACATCCCCCTGCGGCTATTACCTGTCCTTTTCGCTGCGGGCGAGAGCCGCCTGGGCAGCGGCCAGGCGCGCCACCGGCACGCGGAAGGGCGAGCAGCTGACATAGTTGAGGCCAACAGTGTTGCAGAAGTCGATGCTGTCGGGATCTCCACCATGCTCACCACAGATGCCCAGTTCCAGGTTGGGATTGGTGGCGCGGCCCTTCTCGACGCCCATGCGCACGAGCTGGCCAACACCATCGCGATCCAGGGTCTGGAAAGGGTTGACGGGCAGGATCTTGACCTTATCCTTCAGACCGGGCTCCTCCAGGCCATCCACGTACTTGAGCAGGAATTTACCCTCGGCATCGTCGCGGCTGAAGCCAAAGGTCGTCTGCGTCAGGTCGTTGGTGCCGAAGCTGAAGAAGTCGGCTACCGAAGCGATCTGATCGGCGGTGAGGGCCGCGCGCGGCAATTCGATCATAGTACCGAACTTGTAGTCGATGCGACCACCGCTCTGGCTGGCGATCTCCTCAGCAACTGCCTCAAGCTGACGACGTACCTCTTTGAGCTCGTTGACGTGTCCAACAAGCGGAATCATGATCTTTGGATGCACCTTTGTGCCAGAGTTGGCAACCTCGGCTGCCGCTTCCAGAATGGCCCGCGTCTGCATAACGTTGATCTCAGGGAAGAGCAAGCCCAGGCGGCAGCCGCGCAGGCCCAGCATGGGATTCATCTCACGCATGGCGCCTACGGCTTCCAGCATGGTTCTCTTCTCTTCCAACTCCTTTGCATCGCCGTTGGTAGCCTCAAGCTTCGCAACATCCACCAGCAGTTCCTCGTAGGAGGGCAGGAACTCGTGCAGGGGCGGATCGATCAAGCGGATTACTACCGGGTAACCCTCTCCGGTCTTCGGGTTAACCATCGACTCGAAGATACCCCTGAAGTCACTACGCTGGAAGGGTAGCAGCTGATCGAGAGCGGCCTGGCGCTCCTGTGGAGTCTTCGCCAGGATCATCTTCCGTACGATGGGAAGGCGCTCCTGCTCCATGAACATATGCTCGGTGCGGCAGAGACCGATACCTTCCGCGCCAAAGGTGACGGCACGCTTCGCATCGCGGGGGTAGTCGGCATTGGCCCATACGCCCAGCTTGCGGAACTTGTCCGCCCAGTTCAGCAGCTCCTTCAGCTCGATCTCTTTATCGAAATCAGGATCAACGGTCTTGATCACGCCCGCGAAGACCTCGCCGGTCGCGCCGTCAATAGAGATGTCATCGCCCTCTTTGATCACGATATCGGAGCCGACAACGCGGAAAAGACGCTTCTCTTCATCAACGCGGATAGCCTCTGTTCCGGCGACGCAGGGCAGGCCCAGGCCGCGCGCGACTACCGCCGCGTGGCTGGTCGCGCCGCCGCGTGCCGTCAGAATACCTTTTGCTACCAGCATACCATGCACATCGTCCGGGCTGGTCTCAGGACGCACCAGTACGACCGGCGTGCCTGCCTTGCCCAGTTCCTCGGCGCGGTCAGCGTCGAAGACCGCCTTGCCGGTGGCCGCACCAGGAGAGGCGTTAAGGCCTTTGGCCAGCAGTTTTCCT
>JAFMRP010000185.1 GCA_017354095.1 Ktedonobacteraceae bacterium | reverse complement strand
ACGGTGGGGGAATGACTAATGTGCTGGCGTGTAAACTGTCAACACGTATCGCTGCCTTCGCTGTTGTATCTGGCGGTATGCATCCGGTTGCTGGCGGTTGCCACCCGGCACGTCCCGTCCCGCTGCTAGAGTTCCATGGCACCGCTGATCGCGTCGTTCCTTATGCAGGCAATCCCTACAATGACGACGAACCGCCAATTGCGCAGTGGCTCGCAGGCTGGGCGAAACTCGATGGGTGCAGAAAAGGCCCCGAGCCCTTCTTTCAGCATAACGCCATGCTTGGCGAACGGTGGAGCGCATGCCAGGGAGACGCGACGGTCATTCACTATCGTATGAGTGGTGGTCAACATCAGTGGCCAGTATATAACTTTGCCCAACCCGGCCATCCCCCTCTGAGCATGACCGCTTTGATCTGGCAGTTTTTCCAGGCCCATCCCCTGCCTCCGCTCGAACCCAATCCGAGCAATGCAACGGGCTGTGCTAGACAGAAAGAAGCTTGTTCATGAAACGACGAACATTCCTATGCGCAGGTGTTGGGATCGCGTTGGGTGGCCTTGCTATTGGGTGTGCCTCTTACCTGGAAGGGGACGCTGCCACACCTTCTGCTACAGTTTCAATGGGGACTGGCACCTATACAACACATACCTATAGAAGTATTCAGAGGCAGCATATGACGTATTATCTCTATATGCCAAAAAACTATGATCCACGCCAGAAGTATCCGTTAGTCCTGCTCCTCCATGGCGGAGGTGAACGCAGCAAGCCCAAAAATAGTGCCGATCAGAATAAAGCCCTGCTCATGAATGAGCAGTATGTCCAGATCTGGGGCCCTGGTTATCATGCCCAATCAGCCGCCAGCGTCCAGGCACGCTGGCCCTGCTTTGTCGTCGTACCCCAGATACCTGATACCCGGCGTTGGGTCGATGTGCCTCCGCAGCAGGGCTCATATGTATTGGCTCCAAAGCCTGACGCGTTACTACAGGCGGCTAAAGATATCGTGGATGCGCTTCAATGTATATACCCGGCCATTGATGCCACTCGTCTCTACATCACCGGGATTTCGATGGGAGGATATGGAACCTGGGAGGCCATTGAACGCTGGCCAGACTACTTTGCGGCAGCAGCCCCTCTCGCTGGTGCGGGAGATCCATCAAAGGCGCCCGCGCTTATCCACAAACCCATCTGGGCTTTTCATGGATCAGCGGATACCACCGTTCCGCCCTCCGGATCACGAGACATGATCGCGGCCATCCGGGCAGCAGGAGGACAGCCTCGCTATACCGAGTATTCTGGCATGGGACATGTCATCTGGAACACGATCTACTCCCCACAGGCCATTATGTCATCAGACAGTTTGTTCTCCTGGCTCTTCTCACAGCGCAATCCCGGTAATAGTCCGAGAATCTGTAATACCTGACACCCAAAAAGGAAATACGGTATTCAGACCTCCATTGCGCTGGTCGCGGGCTTGATTTGTGGCGTTTTACCAACTATAGTTATACCTGACGTTTGTATAACTGTACTGTCAGTCCAGCTTGAAAACTTGTAGTCGTTGGAAAAAGCCTTTCACGTCGTTGAGGAAGGTCTCGCGCACGTCTCCTGACTTTACCAGCAAGTGTTCGTGAACCACGCCGCGTTCATCGAAGAGGAGGTTCTAAATGCAAGGCTTAATGATGGACTATCCCCTGACATTACAACATGCCTTCCATCGTGTCACTCACCTGTTTCCCCGCAAAGAGATCGTTACACAGACCGAGAGTGAACCGCACCGCTATACCTACGCCGACTGGGGCCGGCGTGTCATGCAGCTGGCACACGCGCTGAAGAAGGCTGGTGTGGGTGATGGCGATCGTGTGGCAACATTTGCCTGGAACACCTATCGCCATTTTGAGCTGTATTACGCTGTTCCCTGCATGGGCGCCGTGTTGCACACCCTGAACATCCGTTTATTTGCCGATCAACTCGTCTATATCGTTAATGATGCTGCCGACAAGGTGATGTTTGTTGATGGCGATCTTGTGCCGATCGTGGAGAAATTGGTCGACCAACTCCCCACTGTGCAACTCTATGTCATTATGGGCGACGCGCCCTACGCCACAGGCAGGCTCCGGCCTTCTATCGATTACGAAACCTTCATTGCCGATCAGCCCACCACGTTCACCTGGCCAGACCTTGACGAGAACAGCGCCGCCGCCATGTGCTATACATCTGGCACCACTGGTAATCCCAAAGGCGTTGTCTACAGCCACCGCTCGATCTTTCTGCATTCTATGGGGGTTGGACATGTTGAGGGCATGGCGCTTTCAGAGCGTGATGTTGTCTTCCCCATTGTTCCGATGTTTCACGCCAATGCCTGGGGCTTTCCGCATGCTGCCGCCTTCAGTGGCTCGAAGGTCGTCCTGCCTGGCCGTTTTAGCGACCCGCTCAGGGTGGCTCGCGTCATCGAGCAAGAACGCGTCACGATTACTGCTGGCGTGCCGACGATCTGGATCGGCTTGCTGAGCCTGTTGGAGAAAGAGCGCTTCGATCTTTCTACGTTACGCGCTATTGCTGCTGGTGGCTCCGCTGCTCCTCAGGCTCTGATCGAGGGGCTGCAGCGCCACAATATCCCCATTATCCATGCCTGGGGTATGACCGAGACCTCTCCGTTGGCCTCCCTCAGTCGCCTGCGCAGCTACCAGCTTGACCTGTCACCTGACGAGCAGTTCCGCATTCGTGCAAGGCAGGGCACGGTCATTCCTGGCGTCGAATTTCGTGTTGTTGATATGGAGAGCGGCCAGGAAGTTCCCTGGGACAATCAGACCTTTGGCGAATTGCAGGTGCGCGGCCCCTGGGTTGCTCGTGCATATTACAAAGATACTGAGTCGGCATCTAAATTTGCCGACGGCTGGCTGCGTACCGGGGATGTGGCCGTTGTCGACGACGATGGTAGCATTCAGCTTGTTGACCGCACCAAGGATCTCGTCAAGTCAGGTGGCGAATGGATCTCCTCGGTAGAGCTGGAGGGGTTGATCATGGGCCATCCAAAGGTGCTGGAGGCCTGTGTGATCGGCATTCCTCACGCGAAATGGGGTGAACGACCTCTGGCCTGCGTCGTACCCAAGCCCGATGCTCTTGACCAGGTGAGCAAGGAAGAGATCCTTGATTACCTGCGAGCGCGCGTTGCGAAATGGTGGCTCCCCGACGATGTGGTCTTTATTGAGGCCGTGCCCAAGACCAGCGTGGGCAAATTCGATAAGAAGGTTCTGCGCACTCAATATGAAATGCACAGCCTGTGATATAATCATGGAAACCTATCCCTCGAGAAAGGATGCTGCTTCATGCCTCTCGCAGCGCTCAGCATTGTCCTTGGTGCCGCTGTTCTTCATGCCGTATGGAACTTACTGCTTAAACAGGCTCACAACAAGCAGGTATTCTTGATGTGGGCCACGCTAACCTGTGTGATCTGCCTGCCATCAGTCTTGTTTCTGACGCCCGTTCCGGAGCAGGTTTGGCCCTTTATCTTTTTCAGCGCCCTGGCTGAAGCGCTGTACTTCATCTTGCTGACCTGGGCTTATAACATTGGTGATTTTTCACTGGTCTACCCCATTGCGCGTGGTGCCGCGCCTGTGCTGCTTACACTCTGGATCGCGCTTTTCCTGAAGGATGCTCCCAGTATCTTTGGCCTGGGCGGTATTCTGCTGCTCGTTATAGGCCTGGTCGTCGTTGGATCTGGAGCATTCTGGCAGAAACTCTCGGTCACCAGGTTAAGCTTTGCGGGGATAGGCGTAGCGCTGCTCACCGCCGTCTGCATCTCGATTTATAGCGCCATCGATGGTGCGGCCATGCGCGTGGCCAATCCACTGACCTATACGGTCTGGATCTTTTCCCTCTCTGCGCTCATGGCTGCCCCCTTCATCACGTTGCGCTATGGTACCCAACTGGCGATAGCGGAACTGCGCGCGAATTGGTCGCGCATTATCGTAGTGGGCTTGCTCATGCTGGTCACCTATGGGGCCGTGCTCTTCGCCTATTCCCTTGGCCGCGTCAGCTATACAGGTTCTATCCGCGAGGTCAGTATTGTTTTCGGAGCACTGATGGGCTGGCGTTTTCTGGGAGAAGGTTTTGGGCTGATCCGCATTATCGGTGCTGTGCTCATTTTTGCCGGCATTATCATTATCGCTACGCTCGGCTAATAGATTTGTCTGGGGGCATAGCGCAATGGCGCTCTCATGTGAATCGCTGAGAGTGCCATTGCCCTCACATCTTAGCCAATCCCATGATTGGCCAGAATGCGATCAATCGTGCTCTTCAGACGGCCTGGATGTGGCCCCACAATGCGCTCAATCTCCTTCCCATCTTTGAAAAAGATCAGTGTGGGCGCCGCCTGTACCCTGAACTGCCACTGCACATTGGGATGCTCATCGATGTCCACTTTCGCAAAACCCAATCGCCCCTTGTACTCCGTGCTGAGCCGCTCATAGATCGGCTCCAGCACATGACAGGGTGGGCACCACTCGGCGGTAAAATCGACAACCATTGGCATCTTTGACTTGAGAATTTTAACCTCAAAATCCTGGTCACCAACGGCAAACACCTGTTTCTGTTCGTGCAAGCTTTCGGTCGTATTCATTCCATTGTGCCTTTCTGAACATTTTTGTTACGCACTTTCAAGCCTTTCGCTTAAAGGCCTGCAATGGAAGTTGTACCAGTTCAAGTCGACTTGAAGTCAAGGGGGTGGGCGGCTATGCCTTCATAATCAAACAAGCACAGCGAGGAACTAATTATCTATCTGTCTCCGCGTTCAGCATACTCGTCTGGGAAGAAGGGGCGGCTATTACAAGCCATGCCGCTTTCGCAAGGGGATCTCTTGCCACTTGTATTTCCTCGGGGTGCCGGGTCCTCAACCAGATGCGGATAAATTCTCGACTGGGCCCTATAATGAGCGGGAGGTAGAGCGAACTTGGCAGCCTTACGACACTCCCGTCGCTGATATAGGGGGCGAGCCACCGTAACAATTGTTCTGAAAGGGTTTCCGTTGGAAGCGTGGTTCTGGTCTTCTGACGGAGCACTTTTACGTATGCACTCAGATATTCTGAATCACCTGCTTGCATGACGTATTGCCCTAGATCTGCGTGCTGCTCGAACCAATCCAGATATGCATGGACAATAGCCTCAATGCCTTCGTGGAGAGAATGCCTGGTGAGAGATGCAGAAATTGCGGTATGGAGACTACTGCGCCCTTCGAGGTAGAGTGCGCGCGCGAGCATCTCTTTATTGGAGAAATGATGATAAATACTCCCCATACTGGCCCCAGAAAGCTTCCGGATATCCTCCATCGTTGTCTCCGTGAAGCCTTTGCTTGCAAAACAGGCAAGTGCTGCTTCCAGTATTGCTTGCCTTCGGGATTCTTTTGTCGTACCCTGCTCTGAATCTCCAACTATCATGATGCAACGAACCCCTTCTCTCTGTACAGGCGGCTATGCTACCACTCTCTGTACGCTCTACCTCAGTTCCTGTTTGCGTTTGTCAATTATAGCATAACCTTGATTGTAATCAAATTCTAGAATATAATTCTAGTGAGGGTACCTGTTAACCATTTGCCATTTTTAAGAACAAACTTTTATGGAAAGAATGAGGCGAGTATGCAGACTGACGTACAGAGTGGGGATGGGCGGAATGTTGATGGGGCTGAGCGTTTAGCGCGACGGAATCGGCCTGTTGGGCCACATTATAAATGGGTTGCACTCACCAATACGACCCTTGGCGTTTTAATGGCTACGATCGATTCAAGTATTGTCTTGATCTCGTTACCTGTGATCTTTAAGGGGATTCAGATTGATCCACTCGCACCAGGTGAGACTGGCTATTTTCTCTGGATGCTGCTGGGTTATATGGTAGTGACTGCTACGCTTCTGGTCACGTTCGGGCGTATCTCTGATATGTTCGGACGTGTAAGATTCTATAACCTGGGTTTCTTGATCTTTACTATTGGGAGTATCTGCCTCTGGCTTACCCCTGGCACTGGCCATGTGGGAGCCCTGGAACTGATTCTCTTCCGTCTTGTACAAGGGATCGGCGGCGGTTTTCTCCTCTCAAATAGTGCAGCGATTATTACGGATGCTTTCCCTGCGCACCAGCGCGGCTTCGCACTGGGTATTAACCAGATCGCGGCGATTCTCGGCTCAGTCATCGGGCTGATTCTGGGTGGCATTCTATCGTACTTTGATTGGCGCCTGGTCTTTCTGGTCAGTGTTCCGGTTGGCATCGCTGGCACGGTCTGGGCCTATATGATGCTGCGAGAAACAACAACGGCCCGTCAGCACCAGAAGATTGATTGGCTCGGAAACATCACCTTTGCTGCTGGCGCGACGATCCTTTTGATTGGTATTACGTATGGGATCGAGCCATATAATGGCTCGCCTACAGGCTGGGGCAATCCACTGGTTCTCGGCGCACTGGTTCTTGGCGTCCTGTTGCTCGGAGGATTTGTCTGGGTCGAATTACATGTTCCTGATCCGATGTTTCGCCTGAACCTCTTTAAGATCCGCCTGTTCGCGGCTGGCAACGCCAGTAGTTTTCTGGCCAGTATCGCGCGTGGTGGTTTACAATTCATGCTTGTCATCTGGCTTCAAGGCATCTGGCTTCCATTGCACGGCTATGATTATGAGGTGACACCTTTGTGGGCGGGCATCTATATGATCCCGCTAATGGTTGGTTTTCTCGTGATGGGGCCGTTGAGTGGCTGGCTCTCAGACCGGTTTGGCGCGCGTCCTTTCTCGACGCTGGGCATGTTCATCCAGGCTCTGGGCTTCTTCTTACTCACGATCTTACCACTGAACTTTAACTATATCTGGTTCGCCCTGATACTCTTCATGCTAGGTATTGGGCAGGGAATGTTCTCCTCACCTAATACCTCTTCTATCATGGGGAGTGTACCACGCGAACTGCGCGGGGTGGCGTCTGGTATGCGCTCAACCTTTCAGAACTCTGGCTCAATTGTGAGTATCGGCGTCTTCTTCAGCTTGATCACGCTGGGTCTGGCGGCTTCTTTGCCCACAACGCTCTTGCATGGTCTGACTACCGAGGGCATTCCGGCCAGTGCTGCGGACGTGATTGCGCATCTGCCACCAACTTCGGCGCTCTTCGCAGCCTTCCTGGGCTACAATCCCATGGGACAATTGATCCCAAACAATGTGCTCCATACGCTGCCTCAAGCAAGACAGGTGTATCTCCTGGGACATACCTTCTTCCCCAGCCTGCTGACGTCGCCATTCTCAGAGGGCCTGCATAGCGTTTTTTACTTATCTGCCGCTATGTGCCTGGTTGCGACCGTGGCATCCCTGCTCCGTGGCAAACAACAGCTTGCTCGCGAGGATGCCACCAGCCATAATGAAGAAGATGTCAGCATCCACGCCACAGCACATGGTAAACAATCATGAAATCTGTAGACGGGAAGGAGAAAACATATGCCAGCCGCATTCACACTGAACGGTGCATCTGCCGCGCTCCTGGTCATGGACTACCAGAATGATATGCTTTCCAGCCTGGGGGAGAAGCAGGAAGCGTTTCTAGAGCGAGCGGTTTCGATACTTAACGCGGCCCGCGAGGCGCATCTAACCATCATCTATGTCGTCGTACGTTTCCGCGATGGCTACCCGGAGATCAGCCCGCGTAATCGCTCTTTCGCAGCTCTCCGCGAGGCAGGTCGTCTCCGCGAGGGGGCGCCGGGCGCGGAGATACACGCTCGTGTGTTCCCCTTGCCTGGAGAGAGCGTTGTCACCAAACGCCGCGTGGGGGCCTTTAGCACGACTGACCTTGAGACTATCTTACGAGCACAGGGAGTCAGGAGGCTGATATTAATGGGTATCGCTACCAGTGGTGTCGTCCTCTCAACGGTACGCTGGGCGGCTGATATGGATTATGAACTGGTCGTGGTAGAGGATTGCTGCGCTGATAGAGATGAAGAGGTCCACCGGGTCCTTACTCAGAAGATCTTCCCGCGCCAGGCCAGCGTGGTATCAGCGCAGGAGGTCGTCGAAGGCCTCAAATAAACAATTCAACTACCAACTAT
>JAFMRP010000970.1 GCA_017354095.1 Ktedonobacteraceae bacterium | reverse complement strand
ATCCTGTTCTCTCTCATAATCCTTAGTTGCAGGTTGAATAAATACAACTCCGGCGAAATGTAAAAATACAAATGCCTCTCAACAACTTATGAATGGATTATACATGCAAATTGCTGCTATAGCAATATCAATGTCATCCCTGTGTAGCTCTTGGGGATGACGCTGGTGAGCAACATGAACCTCGCCCATTCTACCAACGGCGTAGAATAAGGTCATTTCGTCCGGCCGAAAAATCTTCCCCCAGAGGAATATCGCCCAGGTGGCAGGGTAACATGAGGTGAAAGGAGTTACGAAATAAGTAAGGCCCGGTCTGACGAAACCTTTCCCTTCCTGCCCTCCTCGGCAGATTACTAAAAATCCAACCTACCCGGAAAAATATAACTACATCGTAATGCAAACATCAGTAAAACCAATGCTTACTAACAACATGCACCCGGTCAAACATGCGTCATACTTAAGTATAACATTCCTGTGCTCACTTGCAAGGGTTTTGCTATAAAAAAATACAATATTTTGCCCATATGTTAAAAAACTCACACATTGTGACTTTTAGGCCATGCCGAAAAAAGCTGCCTCCACCAGTACATACATACACCGCTGTTGAGTTGACGCTTTGCTCTTCCTGAGATAAGATAAAGATCGTATTATCAGCGCAATGTTTGCACTCATGCCCAATTGCAGTAGCGCTGTAAAACACAGATTGGGATACGACAAAAAAGGTGGACGATGACCTCATCAGCACAGGCTGAGCGACCAGTAACTTTCCCGAGCAAGGGGCAACCCTCGTTCCTGCTTGAAGGAGTGCTGCATACTCCCGCCAGGATAGAACGGGCTCCATTGGTTATTCTCTGCCACCCTCAACCGGTGAGCAGCGATATGCATGATCCCCTGACTCTTTCCCTGGCCAGAGAACTATCAAACGCTGGCATGGTCGCCTTGCGCTTCAATTTTCGCGGCGTCGGCAAAAGCCAGGGCGTGCAGACCGATGGCCGCCTGGAACCGCTGGACCTGGCAGGTGCGATCGATGCAGGGTCGATGCAACCCGGCGTGAATCCAGAAAAAATATGCGTGATTGGCCACGCCTTTGGCGCCTTTGTTGCCCTGCTCTACGCCCCCTTTGATACACGGGTGCGCACACTGGTCGCTGTAAGCCTGCCCTTGTTTCGGGCCGCCAGCGGCTTTCCTCGTCCCTTTGATCGACCAAAACTCTTTGTAACAGGCGAGTTCGACGAGATCTGCCCCCGCCATAGGCTTGAACCCTTCGTGGAAAGCTTACAAGGACCCAAAGGCCTCAATATTATTGTAGGCGCCAGGCATCTGATGCGCGGCTATGAAGAACCCACAACCTCCGCCATCGTCAAATATGTGCGGAAATGGGCTGCCATGCCTGGAGTGTAAAACGTGAATATACGTCCAGATAATCCGATCATTGTGCAAAGCGACCGCACGATTTTGCTGGAGGTGAATCACGCTCTGCACTCCCCTGCCCGCGATGCCCTGGCTCAATTTGCCGAACTGGAGAAATCGCCCGAACATATCTATACCTATCGCCTCTCTCCACTCTCGCTGTGGAACGCTGCCGCTGGCGGCCTGGACGCCCAGGCTGTGGTCGACCTATTAGCAACATATAGCAAGTATCCCCTCCCCCCCAATATCGTCACCGACATCCGCGAGTATATGGGCCGCTATGGGCGCCTGAAACTGCTGCGTGAGGGCGATGACCTGCTCTTGCGTTCGGACGACGCGGCGCTGATCGTGCAGGTTGTGCGCCATAAGCGTACCCAGCCCTACATCCTGCGCCAGCGGGACGCTCAGACGCTCTTGGTCGATCCAGCACGACGCGGCCATATTAAACAGGCCCTGATCCATATCGGCTTTCCGGCTGAGGACCTGGCAGGCTACACTGAAGGCTCCCCCATGCCGCTCAAACTGTCCACACAAACACAGCACGGCCTGCCGTTTGAACCTCGTGGCTATCAACAGGCCGCCGCGGCAGCGTTCTATGCCGGCGGTGCTCCCAGTGGCGGTAGCGGCATCGTGGTCCTGCCCTGTGGCGCGGGCAAAACCATTGTCGGCCTGGCTGCTATGGCCGAGATCCAGCGCGCTACACTGATCCTGACTCCCAATACCGTGGCCGTGCGCCAGTGGATCAATGAGATCCTGGACAAAACCAATCTCCCCTCGGAAATGGTTGGCGAGTATACCGGCGAGCGCAAAAACATCGCTCCCATCACGGTCAGCACGTATCAGATCCTGACCTATCGCCGCTCCTCCGCGAATGATGCACACGAAGATTCCTTCCCCCATTTCTCGCTGCTGACCGGCTACGACTGGGGCCTGATTATCTACGACGAGGTGCATCTCTTGCCTGCTCCGGTCTTTCGCGTCACCGCCGAGATCCAGGCACGTCGGCGCCTCGGCCTTACCGCTACACTGATTCGCGAGGATGGCTGCGAGGCCGATGTCTTTAGCCTGATCGGCCCGAAGAAGTACGATGTCCCCTGGCGCGAACTGGAACGCCAGGGCTGGATCGCCAGCGCCGAATGCCACGAAATTCGCGTGGGACTTTCTCACGACGATCAGATGGCATACGTGATGGCCGAACAGCGCGAGAAGCATCGCCTCGCCGCCGAAAATCCTGCCAAGCTCACCATCGCTCGCCACCTTGTAGAGCGCCATCGCGACGATCAAGTCCTCATCATTGGCCAGTACCTGGACCAGCTCAAACTGCTGGCCGATGAGCTACAGGCCCCACTGCTGACTGGTCGCACCTCCACGGCCCAGCGCGAACGCCTCTATGAGCGCTTTCGCCGGGGCGAGATAAAACGCCTGGTGGTGAGCAAGGTGGCCAATTTCGCCATCGATCTGCCCGATGCCAATGTGGCCATTCAGGTTTCCGGCACATTCGGTTCGCGTCAGGAGGAAGCACAGCGCCTGGGACGCATTCTCCGCCCCAAACAGGATGGTGGTCTGGCCTATTT
>JAFMRP010000969.1 GCA_017354095.1 Ktedonobacteraceae bacterium | reverse complement strand
ATGAAAGTGAGTAGGGGCAAAATCTCGTGCAAAACCCTACAAGACCCTACAGAGCCGCCTCCCAGGCCGATGCAAACCCTACCTCAAACCCGGCAGAGACCCTACAGAAATCTACAAACCTTACACAGCCGCTTCAGATACTTGCTCAAAGCCTCGCGGACGCTTAGAGGCCAATGGAGGGTCAATTGAGTAGCATTCAGCCTGACACGCCGGTATGCGCGAATGCCGCCGCGAGCGCGGTAGTTACCTCTCTGAGGGCGTGCCTGCTCTGGTCAAAGATAGCGAGCATACGGAAAAAGCTGTGAATCATGCCTTTGTACCGTGAAAGCTGCACCGGCACGCCAGCTGCCTGAAGACGCCGGGCGTAGTGCTCAGCCTCATCGCGTACTGGATCATATTCGGCGGTGATGATGAGCGCGGGTGGCAGATTGCTTAGATCGGCCGCCTGTAGCGGAGCGGCATAAGGGTTCATACGATCCTCTTTCCGCGCCAGGTATTGATCCCAGAACCAGATCATATCATCTCTTGTCAGATAATAATCGTTGGCATACGTGAAGTAGGAGGCTGTTCCCGGCTCGTAGTAATCAGTCTCACCATAAATGATCGCCTGGAAGCAGAGGGCTGGCCCGTGTCGATCGCGCGCCATGAGCGTCACCGCGGCGGTTAAATTGCCGCCAGCGCTGTCGCCACCCACCGCGATACGCCGCGCATCGGCGTTGATCTCACCCGCATGTGTAGCAACCCAGGCCGTTGCCGCATAGCAATCCTCCGGGGCCGCGGGAAACCGGTGTTCTGGAGCCAGCCGGTAGCCCACCGAGACGACAAGGCAAGGCGTCTGCTTCGCCAGTGCCCGGCAAACCGTATCGCTCGCCTCTATGCTGCCAAACACCCAGCCACCGCTATGGAAATAGACCAGGACTGGAAATGGGCCAGGGCCCTCTGGCGTGTAGATGCGCAGAGGGATAGCTCCAGCAGGGCCTGGTATCTGGCGATCCGTGACCGTGGCAACGGCTTCGGGCTCCCCCGCATCGCGCAAGCAAGCCTCATCGCTCTGACGACGCTGCTCCGCAAGCGAGAGTTCCGGTTCTGGTTCTGAAGCGCTCTCTGCTGTCTGTTGTAGGAATCTGGCGACCTGGGGGTCCAGAGGCATAGCGATTTCTCCACGAAAAGAATGCCTGCGCGAAGTCGCGCAAGTGATAATCTCTGCTTACTGTGCCTCTATTCTAGCATAGATAGCCCGACAGTGTCAGGAAGTAGCATCGCTGTTTTGTGACAAAACCACCTGATCCTGCAAAAATGGCTTGACATCCGTTACCCCGGTGAGATGCAACCAGACTGGTCCTTGCTCTGGCTCGATCTCCAGTTTAAAGTGAAAGAAAGGGCAACACAGGCGCTCATAGCAAATGAAGGCTATGATAGTTTGCAGGAGATCTGTCTCGTTGGGCAAGCGCAATGCATAGCCGGCTGGCAGGTCCTGTATCTCCTGGATCGATGAAAAAATCCGCATGGTGTTTGCCTGATGGGTCAACCGATGCTCCACAGGGATCGCATGCCTGTTGCAGGCTAAAACAGGATCGGGCTGTTGAGTAGTCATTATCGTATCCTCCTCATATTTTTCTCTCACCAGCATAGAACTTCAAGTGTACTTGAAGTCAATAGGCATTCGTTTTTCTCAGCCGTATATAAGCGCGACTGTACTATAAGTGTATTGTTCATCGCACGGCGTCAATGGCCAGCACTCAAGGTGCTTTCTAAGCTCTTCCTGTAATGACGAGCGTTTCTATTTCTAATAATAGGAGAAAAGAAACATCGTTTCCTCTTGCAAATTCGGGCACATAAGTCTATACTTAAAGCAATAAGCAAAAGAGGGGGCCGCAATGATTTATCAGAAGCATATTAAAATACTGAAACAAGGAGTCGAGGTCTGGAATAAATGGAGAGAGAAGTATCCAGAGACCCAACCTCATCTCGCTTTTGCTGATCTCACGGAGGCCGACCTCAGAGGCATCAACCTGGAGAATGCCCGCCTGAGCGATGTCAACCTCACCGGAGCCAATCTGAGCAATGCTAACCTCGTTGGAGCTAACCTGAGTAATGCTAACCTCAGCGGAATCAAAATGAGTAGTGCCAACCTCGCCGGAGCGGCTTTAAACAATGCCAGCCTGAACCATGCTGCCCTCATGAGCAGTGCATTCAATGATGCCACGCTCGTTAATGCGAAGCTCTACCGTGCCGACTTGCGGGGGGCAATCCTCGCCAACGCCGATCTCAGCCAGGCTGATCTCTCTGGAGCCGTCCTCAGTTACGCGATGCTGCACGCTGCTCACCTGCGCAACGCCGACCTGCGCAACGCTGACCTGAGCTATGCCAATTTCAGCATGGCCGATCTGCGAGGAGCGATCCTCACAAATACCGATATGAGCCATGCCAGCCTCAACATGGCCGATCTTCACATCGCCAACCTCAGCCTGGCCACGCTCATTGCGACTGATCTCCGTCACGCCAACCTCAGTTTTGCCACGCTTGCCGGAGCCAATCTTTGCCATACCGTTCTTACCTTCGCCACACTTACCGGTGCCGACCTCACTGACACCATTATGAGGAGTACCCACTTCGGGGATCGGGATTTTCGTGAGATGAAAGGATTGGACACGGTTCGCCATACAGGCCCCTCACCTGTGAGCCTGAACAGTCTCTACTTCTCGCAGGGAGAGATCTCGCCCGTCTTTATGCGCGGCACGGGCACGCCAGATACCTTCATAGAGTCGCTGAGTACGCTGAAAATGTGCCCGACTGACACCTGCACCTACCGTCTCCGCTATTCGGACAAAGACCAGGAGTTTGCCGAACGGCTCTACACGGACCTGCAAAAGCACGGATTGCGCTGCTGCCTTGATCCGCTGAAAGCTGACGAGCAGATAAAGCACGCTCTCGATGAGCCACTTCGCCCGCATGACAGGCTCGTGCTGGTGATCTCCGAGCAT
>JAFMRP010000968.1 GCA_017354095.1 Ktedonobacteraceae bacterium | reverse complement strand
AGTGTTTTTACGGAGGCCGCTCAGGTCAGCCAGTTGGCCGAGGCTTAGCCCCTGGCGTTGACGGATAAAACGGAGATTAGGGATACCGAGGGGTTTTAGCGATTTGTCTCTGGAGGTTCGTCGTTTCATGTGTTTTCCTCTCCTTTGAGGTTTTGCTGTAGTCTGAGGGAGACATAGCCACTGTAGGGAGCCGGATGTATCTCAGACGACAGGATAGAAACTATTTCTATCATGAACTAGCATACCAGATGAAACATGATGTTGTCCAGTGACACACAGAGCGAAGCGAGCAAGCAGCCTATTTTTCCTATTTTCAGGTGTCATATGTGTGTGCGGATTTAATTTTTCTTCGACTGGCCTCCTGAGCCGACGACCTTCAGCATTGGTCCATTGGGGTTGCCGGGATCATCCAGGTAGATGGCCTGGCCTTTCAAAAGCGGGGGAGCATCGTCTGTTGACTGTATGATATTGCGATTGATGCGGGGATCGGGGTGATAGGCATACAGTGAGGCGGCGACATCGCGCAGATCATTGCCGGTAATGCCATCGTGCTGGAAGCCCAGGATCCAGAAGACAATGCCATCGCGTTCATAGATCAGCTCGCTGCGATTGCCGAAAACCCATTCGTGGCCGTTTTCGGCCCACTGGCCATCGACGTAGATACCGGAGGATTTCCCGGATTGGTCGATTTCCAGGAGGTGATCTGCGCCGTAGCCCACGAGTTGCATGACCCTGCCGACCGGTTTGAACTCGCAGATCATCACGCTGCCGGTCGTATGGGCCAGGGCATTAGGAGTGGGGTAGGAATAGTCTACTTCCACAATCGGGCCGGCTGCCCAACTCTGGTCGGCGCCTTTATAGATATAGATACTACTCATTGTATAGTTATAGGGGAGTGCATCCTCACGAGGGAAGTACATCGGGAATTGCAGCAGTGATTGTGCCGCGCCCATGCCGATGCGGTTGTCGTTCTCATCGTCGGGAGGGATAGGTGTACTCACCGGAGTGGTGCCGTTTGGGAGGCCATGGACGCGGATCACCCCGGTGTGGGGTCCAGCCAGCAGTATTGCCAGGCCAGAGGCGAATGAGGGAGCGGTATAGAGCATCGTCGCAACCATTACCACGATCATCGTAGCCAGGCCAGCCAGGAACGGGCGAGGAGCGGGCAGTGATCCTAGAGTCCTTCGAAAAGGGAAGGGAGGAGGGTGAAAGAGGCGGCGGCGCATATTGAGCCTGCGGAACACGCGGGCACAGGTTTTTTGCTCAAAGGCATCCTCAACGGCCTGAAAACGCTGATCGTCGGGCTCCAGGAGTGTTTGAGCGAAGTAGGGAGGTATATCCTCCTGATGAATATCAAAAAGGTCATCCAGTTCCCGAGCAAAAGCCACGTCTTCCGCAGAGAAATCCTCAGGAAAATTTTCCTCATGGACTGAGAGGTGAGAGAGATCGTTCTCTTGTTCTTGCGATTGCCTCTCAAATTCGCTCATACTCATGTGCATGCTCCTTGAGCACCTCGCGTAAGCTCTTCCGCGCTCGCCAGAGCCGAGTATCGACAGCATGGCGTGTCAGGCCTGTTTTTGCCGCCAACTCCTCTGTACTGGCGAACCTATAGTAACGTTGATAAATCAAATAGCGGTCAAGCTCAGGCAGCGTTGCCAAGGCATGGCGCAGTTCTTCGCGCCGTTCACTCTGTTCCAGCAGATTTTCCATGCTTGCCTCTGGATGGGGTGGGAGTGCAGCTCTGTGTTCGTACTCGTAGCCCCAGGAAGAGGAGTTATGGCCCCTTGCGCTATCTGACGAGCCCCAGCGGCGGTGTTCGTCAGCTCCCTGCAAATTATGTGTCTGACGGCGACACAACTGACGGCGACGATCCAGCGCGATATACTTCGCGCGCATAGTCAGCCAGGTCCTTAGCGTCCCTCGTTTGGCATCGAACGTATCGATCTCCTGCCATACGGCGACAAAGAGATCATTCACGCACTCTTCGGCATCTTGCGCCACGCCAACGCCATCTAAGACGAGACGAATGAAATAAAAGATTTCACGAGAATATCTGGAGATGAGTGTTTCCAGTGCTTCCGGGTCTCGCACTCGTAGCCGTTTGGCAAGGTCTTCATCAGACCATTCATGTCGCACCATCGTTGCTCCTTGCAGACATGCGTACATTGTGCCCATAGATAGAAGCCGCCCGGCACCCTCACGTCACATAAGGCCAGCTTGCGTGGTTGGGAACACAATGTACCTGCACTTCGGTACACTCGCCATCCATCTGAAAGATATACGTCTCCAGGGGCCAGATATCTCTCATCAGGACGACTCTACTCAATTTTGCTAGAAATAGTGAGAAATGTCAAGCAAGTCAATGTGTCGAGTGTCATCAGATTCTCATGGTATGATCGGCCCATATGTTAACGGCAATTCGTACTACTTACTATATATACGTGTGGGGGTTTTACTGTCATAGCAGGTGATATAATTGCCACAAAAAGCAGCGGGAGGTCTTGTTTATGACATTCTCAATTGTGGCGAGAGATCCAGAGCGGGGAGAGTGGGGAGTCGCGGTACAATCCAAATTTCTGGCGGTTGGAGCGGTGGTTCCCTGGGCAAAGGCTGGAGTGGGGGCGGTTGCGACGCAGGCGTGGGCCAACAGCAGTTATGGTCCCAGGGGATTAGAATTGCTGGCCAGCGGCTCATCGGCGGAGGAGACGCTGAAGCAGTTATTGAGCGATGATACCGGGCGAGCGGCCCGCCAGGCAGGTATTATTGGAGTGAGTGGGAAGCCGGCCAGCTACACTGGGGAGCAGTGTTTTTCCTGGGCAGGTGGGCAGGTGGGCGAGCACTATGCCTGCCAGGGCAACATTCTGGTTGGAGAAGAGACCGTGCAGGCGATGGCGAGCACCTTTGAGGGGACGCCTGGCCTGCTCTGTGACAGATTGCTCGCCGCACTGGCGGCGGGACAGGCGGCGGGCGGAGATAGCCGTGGGCA
>JAFMRP010000967.1 GCA_017354095.1 Ktedonobacteraceae bacterium | reverse complement strand
TCTGCGTGATCGTTTGCGCGCGGTCCGTGGGCCTCTCTCGCCTCAGGAGGGGCTATCCTATCTGCGGCAGGCCGCCGAGGCCATTGATTTTGCCCATAGCAAACAACTGTTGCATCGAGATATCAAGCCTTCCAATATGCTTTTAAGTAATGGGTGGCTCTCGCTCTCTGATTTTGGCATTGCCAAGCTGCTCACCAGCAATACATATCGCAGTCATACGCGGAAAGGGGCTGGAACGCCGGAGTATATGGCTCCCGAGCAGGCTATGGGTAAAGCGCAAGCCGCCAGCGATCTTTATAGCCTGGCGGTGATTGCTTTCCAGATGTTTGCCGGACGTCTGCCGTTTGAAGGTGAGGCTGCCTATGAACTGCTGCTCAAGCAGGTTACGGCTGAGCCGCCGGGACCGCGCCAGTTCAATCCTCAGGTGCCGGAGGGCGTTGAGGCCGTCATATTGAAGGCGCTCTCCAAGCAGCCGCAATCTCGCTACCGATCCTGCCAGGAGTTTGTTGACGCGCTGGAACTGGCCGGCAGAGGGGTATCGGCATCGCCAGACGATGATCCAGAAGCGACCGATCCAGGTCCCAAGGGCCGGCGGGCACGGCGGAAGGAACTGAGCACACAGCCTACCCAGCAGCTGGCGTCGTTGCCACCAGCACTGACCCCTGAGCTGGCACCTCAGACGTTGATCATGGCACCTGCCCCGCTCGTGTCACCTTCAGATAGCCTGGTGACTGAGATACCATTACGGGAGAAAAGCACAGACGAGCTACAAGGTAATGAGCGAGCAGGGCGTGGGAAGGTCCGGCGCCGGGTTCTGCTGGCTGGAGGAGCGGTTGCGGCTGTAGCTGTGGTGGCCGGTGGTGCCGGGCTGGCGCTGCGCCTGCTGCCAGCAGCAAAGCCAGCAAAAACTGGTCCTGTTCCCGGGCCAAAGCAATTTATGCCGGGCAAAGCCCTGGTAATTATGAGGGAGCATACCGATAATGTGAACGCAGTGGCCTGGGATCCGAGCGGGCGCTACCTGGCTTCGGGCGGAGATGACGCGCATATCATGGTGTGGGACGTCGGCGGCATGCTGCAGAAAAAGGCCGACCTGGCCCAGACGCTGGACAAGCCCGTACACAAATGGACTTTTAAATATGGCATCTCGTTTGACGAGCTGCACTGGGCACGCGGTGGACGTGGCCTGATCGCTACGGATCTGGATGCCGAGACCGTTGTTTTCCTCAACGCGACAAAAGACACGGATAAGCCGCTACCATTTACCGCCCCCCCGACAGCAGTAGACGGGAAGCCCAATTTCTCGAAGGGGGCCGTCAGTCCACGTGGAGATATGCTGGCCGCAGTTGATAACAGAGTACATCGATATCTTTCGGTGGGTGTCTGGCGGTGGGATAAGCCAACAGAGCCGGCTTTTTATCTGACCTATACCGATCCCAAGCAGGTCACGGGTGATTCTGTTGTTCTGTACACCCTTGGCTGGTCGGCCAATGGCTCGATGCTCGCCGGCTATATCTCAGATGGGAACATCGGGGTCTGGGATATGGCGACAAAGAAGTTCAAGGCAGCGATTGCGCTACAGGACCGTACCGGTGGGAAAAATATCGTTGTCCCGAGAATTACGTTTACCTGGTCGCCGGTAGATCAGAATGTGCTGGCGGTAGCTAATGAGGATGCAATTGCCATCATTGATGTGGAGCAAAAGAAGGTACTCTACCAGCTTACCACGGATAATCCGGCGCCATTTCAGAAGCCAAAGGGTGCCGACGCAACGTGGGGGCCATCGGTGATCGGGCTGGCCTGGGCACCCAATGGCCGCTATCTCGCTGCTTCATATGATAGCAGTGCGAAAATTTACGTCTGGGATGTGAAGATGAAGAACGCGCCCACCAACCAGGAGGGGCTGCGCCTGCAGCAGCAGATCTTTCCCCAGGCTGGCGATCCGGTGATGCACGGCAATGTTGTGCTCGATCTAGCCTGGTCGCCCGATGGTCGTTACCTGGCCTCTGGCTCAGCCGACAAATCGATCATTGTCTGGCTGGTGGATGCCTCGTGAGCGACTGATTATTTACTTTGTAACAACGGAAAGGATAGCCATGCAACTGAGCTTTTTAACCTCCAGGATCGAAGATCTCGAAAAGGCGGCAAGCCTGGGCTTTGATGGCATTGAACTGAACGCGCAAGCCTTCGGTAACCCGGCGCAGGGGGCGCTGGATAGCGATAGCATCTCACGGGCGAGCACGATTGCCGAGCAGCGCGGTGTCAGTATCAGCGCCCTCGCCTACTATGGCCTGCCGGGCCTACGGGGTGAGTCGCCGCAGGTCATTGCCAAAGCTTATGAGC
Source organism: Ktedonobacteraceae bacterium (assembly GCA_017354095.1). Lineage (GTDB taxonomy): Bacteria > Chloroflexota > Ktedonobacteria > Ktedonobacterales > Ktedonobacteraceae > Bu33. Next base: position 647 of record JAFMRP010000967.1, on the reverse strand, counting down.
GGGTATTTGTCGCGGCGGAGCTGCTGGGGGTAAATGTGATCGCCAGTATGAGTGGCTTTGATGCCAACCTTGACTGGAATGGCAACATACAATTGTTCGCCGACCGCTTTGGTCCGGTGGCGGAGATCGCTGAGCAGCATGGTATGCACGTGGCGTTCGAGAACTGGATGAGTGTGCATGGGCGCCTGCCGTTCAGGCCGGTGAACTTTGGCGGCTCGCCCGATACCTGGGACGCCCTGTTCAAGGCGGTGCCATCGCGGGCGCTGGGCATTGAGTTTGATCCCTCACATCTCTACTGGCAGGGTATTGACCATATCCGGGCGCTGCACGAATTTAAAGATCGCGTCTACCATGTTCATGCCAAAGATACCGAGATGCTGCCCGAGCGGCGCTATCGTGGTGGTATCAACGGCGATTATTTCCGCTTCCGTATTCCCGGCTATGGCGAGATCAACTGGGCGGAGTATATTTCCGCGCTGGATGAGATCGGCTACACGGGCAGCGTGGCCATTGAGCATGAAGACCCTATCTATGCCGGTGATCGCTTCGATGAGGGCCTGGTGCGCGGCTGGCAGGTGCTGCACTCGTTAATCCATCCAAGATCGCGTTAGCGCTCGCCAGGACGATGCGCGGGGTGTCTGCTCAGC
>JAFMRP010000966.1 GCA_017354095.1 Ktedonobacteraceae bacterium | reverse complement strand
CCCCGATCCCGCTATACTCCGCAAAGGTCGTGACCGGGCGAAAACGATCCCAGATGGTGCGCTGAGTCTCCGGCGAGAGTCCCCTTCCATAATCCCTCACCCATACCCGCACCTGCTTTCCCGCACGTGCCAGGCCCACTTGCACCGGCTCGTATGCCGGTGAGTATTTGAGGGCATTGGTCACAAAGTTGGCGATGACCTGCCCGATCCGCACTTCGTCCGCCAAGACGGGGATCTCCTCTGTCTCCGGCAGGCCAAGCTCAATCACGCGCGCCCGCGCTGCTGCCTGGAGATCCTCCACCTCCCGCCGCACGACCTGCACCAGATTGCAGGGGCGCAGGCGGCTGCGCAGTTCCCCACTGTGCAGGCGCGTCGCGTCCAACAGATCGTTGACCAGCCGGCTCTCCACGTCGGCCTGACGCAGGGCACGTTCGTTCCACCGTGCCAGTTGTTCCACCATACGTTTCGTCTTGGTATCATCCTCAGGCTGTTCTGTGAGCAACCGCTGCAGGCAGCGTTGCATCAGTTGCAGGCTCCCTTTGATACTCGTCAAAGGGGTACGCAGTTCATGACCGGCGACACAGAGAAAGGCATCTTTCTTGCGTTCGAGTTCGAAGCGCTCGGAGACATCGATAAAGGTGGCCACGGCGGCCAGCATCCGGCCCGCTTCGTCGTACACCGGCGCGGCGCTGACCTCCACATGCCTGATCCTGCCATCGGGAAACCGGCAACACATCGGTTCACGGATCACGACTTCTCCCTTGACTAGCGCGCGGACCAGCGGATACTCTTCCCGGCGAAAGAGCGTGCCATCTTCATGCCAGCGTGGAGGGTAGTGCCGGTAATGCTGGCTCTCCAGCAACTCCTGGTCCAAAAACTTCCCGGCTGCTTGATTATAGCGAAGGATCTTGCCGGAAGGAGCCTCCGCAATCACCAGCGCCGAGGGAGCCTGCTCCATAATGGCATCGAGGAAGGCCTGTTTGCGTTCCAGTTCGTTCACCAACTCCTGGCTGCGCTCATGGGCCGTTTGGAGAGCGTGCTGGGCTTGGCGGTCGGCCTGCCGCTGCCGTGCTTCTGCGTGTTTGAGTGCCGTGATATCAACCGTCACTCCCAGCAGACGGACGGGCTCCCCCTGCTCGTTACGGAGGACGCCTCTTCTGACCAGAATCCAATGGATGCTTCCATCCGGCCAGATGACGCGATATTCAACCTCTCCTTCCACCTGGCCGACATCCGCTTCTGCCAGGAACAGCGCCAGACGTTCGCGATCCTCGGGATGGGTCACCGAGAGCAAGAGATCATAGCTCTCCTGTGCCTCTGCGGGTAAGCCCAGGATGGCTTTCGCCTCGTCACTCCAGACGACATGGCGGCTGGCCAGGTCACGATAGCAGATCCCAACCCCCGTAGATTCAACGGCTCGCTGGTAATGGGTCTCCCTCATCAGAGACGTTCGTTGATTCTGAGTCATGCAGCACCACCTCCCGAGAAAGCTCTGGCAGCGATGAGAAACTCATTGTCTATCTCTCTACTATAGAACAACCGGAAGGAGAATTCCACACCACCTTCAGACGACCATTCCATCTTTGATCATTCCATCATAGCGGTGGCATCTGGGAGGAGGAAGGGGGAGCGCAAGGACTCCTGCCCAATGGGCTGCTTTAGCAGAAATCCTTGCGCTCCCCCACAAGAGAGGCTTCGCGCCTCCTGGAGGGAGGACTAAGATCCTAGCGATTTTGTGCAGTAAAGCAATTTGTTATATTTGAGGTACCGATTCTGTGCAGTAAATCAGGAGGGGGACACTTGGAAAAGGGCAGCTATGCACCTCGCCAGGTGTCTACCCTACAGCGCTACCCCCCCTCTATGACGGGTTCGTCTATTTGGGTCTGGATAGGGATAAAAACATATGGTGAGAAGGCATGAAAAGATGTATGCTATTCATGCAGTATCGTCTTTTAAGTGAGGTTGGTGATCCTCTACTACATCTCATCAAAGATGAAGGTCCACCAAAAACAGTCAATCGCAGCCGTCCTACAAGGATACGCGCGGAGATCTGTGGAGCGTTGGAGCGTGGATCATCTTACCCACCATCTCCTCAAGGAGAACCGGCGTTGGGATGAGTGCTGGTGCGCGCTCGTACCAGAGCAGCGACGGCTCATCGTCGACAACCATCATACCTCATAGTGATGTATCGGGGATTGGTATACCCTACCAGCACGCAAGATGCTTACCTACCAGGCAGATGTCTTGTGGGCTGGAAAAGGAAAGCCCCTGACCTGAAAGGAGGCAAGTAACAGCAATTGTCCCCAGGAGATCGGCCCTCCGGGCAGATGTCTTGTGGGGCCAGGCCCTCTATCTGAGAGAGGAGGAGCGGTATGTTCGAGAAGCGTGATGCGCACGAGCGCTGTGGCGCCAACGCTGGCTAACGAACCCTGTTAGCTAGCAAGACCGGAGGTGTTTGCATGCAAACACCTCCGGTCCCTGATCTCACTCAGTGAGACCAAGGGTGGGGCAGGTCGCATCTTGAGCTGCCCCACCCTCTCAGAAATAGCGGTCCCGCACTCGGGAGGGAACATGGCAGTCAATCCTGCCAGGAACATCCAGTTCAGGCATTACCTTCGGGTGGAAGGAGATCCAGAGGGAGGCATACATCTCTACTTTGGTCACCAACACTCCTACTGGAATCCATATGGCCAGTTCGAACAACGGCTGTTTCCACTCCTGGATGGTTCTCGTACCTGCGACGAGATCATCGAGAAGATGCAGCTGGCAGATCCGACCATCACTCCAGATCAGGTATCCACGTATCTGGAAGTCATGCAATATCCCGATGATCCCGATGATCCCAATCCCGGGCCCGGGCTGATCGAATACGCAGCACCGGGTGATGCTGGCCTCCCGCTCTCCCTACTGAAGGAGATGGACCGGCATCTCGCCTATCTCTCCCTGCGCAACAGAACAGGGGAAGGGGGTGCGATCCTCCAGAGGAAA